>DATKHX010000111.1:0-6192 GCA_035510075.1 Allostellaceae bacterium | reverse complement strand
CCGCCGGCTCTCGCCCTCCAAATCGGCGACCAGCGTCTCGTAGTCGATCACCAGCATGTCGAGCGCCAATTCACCGAGCCAATGCGTCGCCAACCGGTCGACCTCGAGAAACTGCCGCCCGCAATCAGCCAAATCGTAGGTAAATATGCCCTGATCGGCAAACAGATGAAAATAACACGAGAGGCAGGTATCGCGTGCGTCCCGCTGGCAAAGGACAACCCGGGCTGCTGGGAATAAAACCGCGATGAGACCAAGATAAAAGATGTTGTCAGGCATCTTGTCGATGACCCGCGCCGCGCCATTGCCGAGGCCTTGCAGCTGCGCCACGTAGCCATCCGCCAGCCGGCGGATCAAGTCCGGATCCAGCTGGTCGGCCGGGACGTCGCGTCCGGGCGCCTGGATTATCGCGGCGATGCGGCTGACGTCTTCGAGCTCGCCCGCACCAAACACCCTGGAGTGGCTGGCAGCGATCTGCTCGACGAGGCTGGTGCCGGAGCGCGGCATTCCGACAATGAAGACTGGCAGTTGCGAGGGATTCCCGCAGCCCGCGACGGCTGAAAACAGTGTCGGTGTAAAGACTGCGATCTGGCGGTCTACTTCTCGCCGCAGCACGTCAAAATCGTAGCGCTCACCGATCTCCGCCCGCCGTTGCCGAACAAGAGCGTTCGCCGCCGCGAAGTGTGGGAACGCCTCATCGTACCGCTCGGCGTTGTCGAGCAGCGTGCCGAGGCCAAATCCCGCGACGATCCGATCCGACATCGGTGTTTCGGGGCTGGCCAGCAAAGCCTCGAGACGCTCGATCTGCGCCTCGTCGCCGGCCCGCTGGCCGATCATCGCCAGGTATTGGTGGGCTCCCGGCAGATTCGGGTCGATCTCGAGCGCGCGCCGATAGCACGCCGACGCTTCCTCGAAGCGCCCGTGCACGGCGACGACGCTGCCCAGAAACTGCCATCCGTGGGCGAATTCCGGATGAATCGACAGAGCCCGCCGCAGGCTTGCTTCGCTGCCCTCGAGGTCATGTCCCCAAAACTTGCTCCAGCCGAGAGCATAATGGATCATCGCGTCGTTCGGACTTAGCGCGAGCGCGCGCTCATGGCAGGCCACCGCCTCGTCGAAGCGATCAAGCTCGGTCAACACGCCACCGAGGTCGGTGTGCAGCTTGGGGTTGTCGGGCTGTAGCTCGATCGCACGGCGAAGCGGCGCCTCGACCTCGGCAAAGCGCTCGAGGCCATGGAGGGCGGCAGCACAGCCGAGCTGTGCCCCGAGGAAATCCGGGATCAGCTCGACCGCCCGTCTGGCACTTTCCACCGCCGCTGCGAATAGGCGCTGCTCGTTCAGCGCGCGGGCGAGATTGCTGTGCGCCATGCCGTAATCCGGCTGCAGCGCGATCGCCCGCCGGTAGCTGTCGGCCGCCTCGGCGAGCCTGCCCGCCGCGCGCAGGGCATTGCCGTGGTTCAGATGCGCTTCCGGCAGATCCTGCAACTCGGGCAAGGCCCGCTCGATCAGCTCGATCGCCGCCTCGATCTGTCCCCGCTGATATGCAATCACGCCGAGCAGATGCAGCGCTTCGGCATGGTCCGGGTCCTTCGTCAGCGCCTTGCGGTAGGCCGCTTCCGCCCGCTCGATCCGCCCCGCCTGATGGTGCGCGAAGCCGGCATTCACCGTGCGTGTGACGCCGCGTGCGCGGCGGGGCTTCTGCTTGTCGTAATCCGAGACGAGGTTCGGTGTGGACTTCGGCTGATCCCACTCGCCCGCAGCGATATTGTTCCTGATCAGGTTGCTACCTTCGTTGTTTACGCCTTTTTTGATAACGATAAGATTGTGGTAAAAATGCATTGCAATAATGTGTTTGTCAAAATACGTGGGCTGGTACCCAGGTTTCAGCAGCTCTTCGTAATTCAGAGCATCGATTAGTGCCTTGAAAAAACCGATGCTGGTGGTAGTGGTATTTAGATCAACGCTGTTGCCGCCAAAGGATGGCCAGTATGATGTTTGAACATCTTCAATTACATAAATACCTTTTTGCCTTAAGATTGGGAATAACACCAAAAATGACTTTATCACCTGCGAGTTTTGGTGGCCTCCGTCATCGATTATGATATCAAAATGGCCGGCCTCCTCGGAGACTGCTCTCAGGAATGCTTCGTCATCTTGGCTTCCCTGGCGGATCTTGATCCGGTCTTGCTCGTGAATTTTCTTTTCATAGATATCTATCCCGTAAATGATAGCGTTAGGAAAATACTCTTGCCACATCCGAAGCGACTCGCCACCGGCCATAGGGTTTGCATAGCCGCCGACGCCAATTTCTAAGAGGTTGATTTTCCGGTGTCGGAGCGGTCTGAAGTAATGGTGATAGTGTTGGGCGTACCAGTGCTGGCCCCATTTGTCGACGCCGTACTTTTCGGCGAGGCGGATGAGATGATTGGAATTGCGCGACAATGGATCGGTCCGATTCACTTCAGTCTCTCTATGGGCATCTATTTACCTACTGCAAAGGCAGCAGTCGGCTGCCCGCCGCGCCAAGTCTCCCACATCCACCGGTAGGCGGCCTCGAGATCGCGGGCAAAACGTACGGTATCGAAGAGCGGCAAGCTGTGCCGGTTTCGCTCGAGATGCGCGCGTAATCGCCCCAACAGGTTGGGCTCGCGTGCCAGGCGCAGCGCGAGGGCGGCATAGGCGTCCAATGAGGCCGTGATCAGCTCGGGCAATCCGATGGCCTGTAGCAACGCTCCGGCCATGCGTCCGGCATAAGTCTCGCCGGCACAGGTCAGTACCGGCAAGCCGGCCCACAAGGCGTCGTTGGCGGTGGCGCCGGCATTGTAGGGGAGGGTGTCGAGAAACAGATCGGCTAAACCGAGCCGTGCCAGGTAGTCCGGCAGCGACACGGGAGTCATGAAGACGAGCCGTTCGACGGCGACTCCGCGGCGTAGCGCCTCGCGCCGCAAATTGTCCCTGACCAGAGCGTTCGCTGCGACGAGCCAGAGCACGCTGCCCGGCACGGCTTGCAGCAGCCGCATCCAGATATCGAAAAAGTCGGGCGTAATCTTGTAGCTGTTGTTGAAGCAACAGAAGACGAATCCGGTCTCGGGGAGGCCGCACTCGGCCCGCGATGGCGCAGGCTCGGCAATCTGCCGCGTCGTGTCGCTCGGCTGGTAACAGTGCGGCAGATGCACCAGACGCTCGGTGTAGAATGGCTGCTGATCCGTCGGCACGACGAACTGATCGACGATGATGTAGTCGATGAAGTCCGCCCCCATCGTGCCGGGATAGCCGAGGAAATTGACTTGGATCGGTGCCGGCCGGCACGCGAGAATCGCCGGCTTGCAGTTGCCGGTGTAGCCGGTGAGATCGACCAGGATGTCAACAACATCGGCACGGATCAGGGCGGCCGCCTGACCGTGTGGCATTTTTTCGATGTCGACAAAGCGGTCGAAGGCGCCGGCGAGACGAGAGCGCATCGCGCTGCCATCGTTTGGGCCGTAGGAATAGCCGATCACATCGACGCGCCGGCGGTCGTGCCGCTCGATCAATTCAGCGATCAGAAAGGCCACAGGATGCCGGCGGAAATCCGCGGAGAGATAGCCGAGACGGATTCGCTCGCCTGTTTTCCGCGGCGGTCGAACAAGCTCGGCCGCGCCGGGCGTCACGATCTTGGCAGCGAACCGTCGGGCGCAGGCGAGTTGATCCGCGGGCGTCGACGACAGCGCCAACAACGTGAAGGGTGCTCCGAGGGATGAGTGCGATGCGAGCGCATCCCGCACCTTAGCCTCGTTCTCCCGATAGCCTGACCAATCGCAGACATTCTGTCTTTCGCGAAACCAATGGCACAAGGCGTCGGGATCGCCGGGCTCGGCAGCCACTGCGCGCTCGAAGCAGGCAATCGCTTCGCCGAGCTTTCCCTGGGTCTTCAGGACGGATCCGAGATTGCAATAAGCTTGGGTGTAATCGGGCTGGAGAGCCAAAGCGCGCCGATAGCTCAGCGCCGCCTCGTCGAGCCGTCCGAGAGCCCGCAGCATCTCGCCGATATCGTGGTGGGTCGCCGCCCGGCCCGGCTCCAAGTCGAGCGACCGCCGAAGGGCGGTCACGGCCTCGGCGAGCCGCTCGAGGCCCAAGAGAGCGGCACTGTGATTTATGTTCGCGCCGAGAAAATCCGGGATCAACTCGAGAGCGCGCGTCGAACTCTCCAGCGCCGCTTCGAATAGCCCCTGGTCGTTCAGCGCGCGGGCAAGATTGCTGTGCGCCATGCCGTAGTCCGGCTCCAACGCGATCGCCCGCCGGTAGCTGTCGGCAGCCTCGGCGAACCTGCCCGCCGCGCGCAGGGCATTGCCGTGGTTCAGGTGCGCCTCCGGCAGATCCTGCAGCTCGGGCAAGGCCCGTTCGATAAGCTCGATCGCCGCTTCGGCTTGTTCCCGCTGATACGCGATCAACCCGAGAAGATGCAGCGCCTCGGCATGGTCCGGGTGCTTTGTCAGCGCCTTGCGGTAGAGCGCCTCCGCCCGCTCGATCCGCCCCGCCTGATGATGCGCGAAGCCGGCATTCACAGTCCGTGCGAGACCGCTGAGATGTGCGGCCTTTCGCTTGTTAGCGGGGGGCACCACCGGCAACTCACGCGAGAATATCGGCCGATCGGGAAACTGTAAACCCGGTCGGCGGCCGCCCCGCCCTCGATGTCTCCGACATCTGCCGATACGCCGCCTCGAGATTGCGGGTAAAGCGCGCCGTGTCGAACAGCGGACAGGTCTGTCGATTTTCGGCGAGACGGGCGCGCAACCGCGCCAAGACCTCAGGCTCGCGCGCCAGACGCAGCGCCACCGCCTCGTACTCGGCGAGCGAGGTCGTGACAAGCTCGCCGAGCCCGGCCGCCCGCAGCAAGCTGCCGGCCACTCGACCGGCAAAGGTGCCCCCAACGCAGGTGAGAAGCGGCAGTCCGGCCCACAGCGCGTCGCTCGCCGTCGTATGGGCATTGTAGGGCAGCGTGTCGAGGAACAGATCGGCGAGGCGGTGGCGGGCAAGATGCTCGGCCAGAGGCACGCTTTGCGTAAACACCAGCCGTTCGGGTGCAATACCCCGCGCCGCGGCCTCCTGCCTGAGATTGACCGTGACCGAAGGGGTGGTGACAAGGAGCCACAGCACGCTACCGGGGACCGCGTGCAGCAGCCGCATCCAGATATCGAAAAAGGCGGGAGTGATCTTGTAGGAGTTGTTGAAGCAGCAGAACACAAAGCTTCGTTCGGGGAGGCCGCATTCGGCGCGCGAGGCGGTGCGCTCGGCAATCTCCCGCCGGTCGTCGTTGGCTTGATAGCAGTCGGGCAAGTACACCAGCTGCTCGGTGTAGAAGCGTTGCTGCTCCGGGGGCACGACAAACGGATCGGCGATCAGGTAGTCGACAAAATCCGCCCCCATCGTGCCCGGATAGCCGAGATAATTGACCTGGACCGGCGCTGGACGATAAGCAAGAAGCACCGGCCGGCACGGCCCGGTATAGCCGGTCAGATCGATAAGGATGTCGACGGCGTCGGCGTGAATCAGCTCGACTGCTTTGCGGTGCGGCACCTGCTTGATGTCGACAAAGCGGTCGAAGCTGCCGGCGAGGCGGGCGCGCATCGGACCGCCATCGTCCGGCCCATAAGAATAGCCGACCACCTCAAAATCGCGGCGGTCATGATGATCGATGACGCCGGCGATCAGAAACGCCACCGGATGGCGGCGGAAATCGGCGGAGAGATAGCCGAGGCGGATCCGCTCGCGCCGCTCCGGCTGCCGGCGCGGGCACCGCATCGCCTCTGGAATGGCAAACCGGGCAGCAGCCAGCCGGCGGGTGCAATCGAGCCGCTCCTCGGCGGTGGACGAGACCCCCAGCAACGTGAACGCGCTGCACAGCGCCGGCCGTGGACCGGTCGTGGTTCGGACGCTCGCCTCGCCCTTGCTGTAATCGGACCACTCGCAAAGGTGCTGCTTTGCAAAGAACCACGAGGCCACCGCGGCCTCGTCGCCGGGCTCGACAGCCGCGGCGCGGGCCAAATAGGCGAGCGCCTCGTCGCGTTTGCCTTGGGCGATCAAAAGATCGGCGAGACCGCACAGCGCCCCCGCAAAGTCCGGATCGAGGGCGAGCGCCCGGCGATAGCTCGCCACCGCCTGATCGGTGCGTTGCAGCTCGCGCAGCGCATTGCCGAGATTGTGATGGGCTTCGAC
>DATKHX010000110.1:0-2092 GCA_035510075.1 Allostellaceae bacterium | reverse complement strand
TAGATCCCACGGCTGCTCACACCGGCGGGCACGGCTGCCGCCTTGCGCGCCTTGAGTTCGGCTGATTTCGACATGACGGTCCCCTTTGATGGCGTAGCCAAGAGCGGGAACGGTATCATTGGCCGGTAATTTGAGCAAAAGGATGGGCATGGCCAATACTTTGTCACCGACGGACGCCGCACGGCCGGTCGCGGGCGGAACGCTCAATGTGAGCATTTTGCGTTCGACCGCGGACAGCCAGGTGGCGAAGGACGACCGGGTGGCGGTCGAAGCGCCGCTCGAGTTCCTGCTGCATCATCCGGCGCTCGGCCTCGAACCGATGTCGTTCGGCACCACCATGCGCACCCCGGGCGACGATGAAAGCCTGGCTGCCGGCTTGCTCTACGGCGAGGGGATCGTCAATCAAGCCGCCGACATCGATGCCATCGAGTCGAGCACCCGGCGCCCGAACGTCGTCAACGTGCGTTTGCACTCCTCGGTGCAGATCGTGCCCAACACGCCGTCGCGGCTGTTCTCAGCCGGCTCGAGCTGCGGCGTGTGCGGCACCACGGGACTCGACGCCGCCATTGCGCGCGCCGCCGCCACGCATATCCCCGACACCGGGCACGCCGCTCTGTCGCTGCTGCTGCGCCTGCCGAACCGGATGCGCGCGGCGCAGTCGAAGTTCGGCGACACCGGCGGCGTCCACGCCTCCGCACTGTTCGATTTTTCGGGAGAGTTGCTCGACATCGCAGAGGATGTGGGCCGCCACAACGCCTTCGACAAGCTGGTGGGGATGAGCCTCATGTCGGGCGCCCTGCCGCTCGCCAATCGCATCGTGGTTTTGAGCGGCCGCGCCAGCTTCGAACTCGTGCAAAAGGCGATCCGCGCCGGCGTGAGCGTGCTTGCCGCGATCGGCGCGCCGTCCAGTCTCGCGGTCAATCTCGCAGTGACTTCCGGCTTGACGCTGGTTGGATTCCTGCGCGAGGCGCACTGCAATGTGTATTCGTATCCAGAGCGATTGACGCTCGACCCGCCCGCAGCGCACCGATGATCATCGGGTAGCTCGCGGCACACGGCGAGGTCAGCGAGGTGTGAATCGCCGCAATGAAATCACGCCATTGCCGGTGATTGGAGAACGTGCGCCGCATCTGAAACAGGCGCGTCATGGCGGGCGTCGCGACAGCAGGAAGCCGGCGGCCAAGCCCAGCAGAGCGACCACGGCGAGCGCGGACCAAGGCCGCTCGCGTACATAGTCGTCAGCCGCCTGCGCCGCATCCCGGGCCCCGGCGAGCCAGGAATCGACCCAATCGACGGCCGGCTCGGTCACCGCCGCCAAGGCACCCGACGCACTCGCCGCCCCAAGACCGCCCACGTGCAAATCCCTTTTCTGCTCGACCGAGCTGGTGAGTGCGGTCAACATCGCGGGATCTCCTAACCTAGGTGAAGAATCGTTGCACCCGAATGTGCCAGCCAACCGCCTCGCTCACCATCGGGGCAGTCCGCGCCCTGGCGTAGGATTTCGCCCACGGCGCTGCTCAGCGACCTCAGTTAACCTGATAACCGCGGCCCTGCAGACACGCCGACATGGCGCGGTCGTAATTGCCGCGCGCCGCATCGGCATTGGGCCCTGCCCCGCCGCCGGGCTGGGTCGGGTCAAAGCCGGTTTGCCCCTTGGCCCAGTTGTGACACTCGAATTGGTCAGCGGCCTGCTGCTCCTTACTCTGACCGTTCTTCGGGTAAATCATCAGTCCGCCCTGCGGCGCGCTGTCGGGAGGCGACGAGGGAGCGTCGGCATCCGGCGGGGGGTCCACCACGGCGTAGCCGTTTTGGTCGGGCTGCCAGGAGTAGTACACGTTGTCCGCATAGTAGTAGGGCACCCCGCCGAACCAAACGGTGGAGTAGTAAGGCGGCAATACCGAGATCACGAGGCCGGGAGGCGGCACGACCACGACGAAGCCCGGTCCGCGCGGTGCATACCAAATGCCGCCGCTGAAATAGTAGCGGCTGCCGCCGCGGTAGTACGGCCGATATCCCTCGGGCAGAAAAGGCCGCACCGTACCCACCGGCGGGTAATAGCGGCCATGGTTGTAGCGGCTGTCGAGTACCTGGC
>DATKHX010000109.1:0-2320 GCA_035510075.1 Allostellaceae bacterium | reverse complement strand
CGCGAATTGCAGGATTCGAACCCGGCCGAAGCGATCGGCGAGCGCCCCCGCCGTCCAGCCGCCAAACGACGAGGTCAGCAACGTCACCGTGACGATCGTCCCGGCCTTGCCCGGCGACATCGCCCACAGCGGAATCAAGGTTGGGGCGACGTAGCTGTAGAGCTGGCTGTCGAACCCATCCAACGTCCACCCGCCCCAGCAGGCAAGCATCGTCTGCTTTTCGCGGGCCGTCAGATCGCGCAGCCAGGCCAGCATCGTGCGTCCTCCTTTGTTGTTTGTTGCAGCCCGCCGCCGCCTCCGGTGAGGCCACAGCCGACGTCGTGAAGAACGAACGAAGATCCGGTGCGGGGTGGGAGGCTATTCAGTCAGCCGACCGGGAGCTTGCGCAGAAAGCCGGTACGCTGCGCCGCACCGGCCGCCATAAACGCGGCGTCCTGGCCGCCCAAAACGAACCGCGCGCCCATCTCGACATAACGCGGCATGATGGTCTCGTTGTAGACGCCGGCCATGCCCGGGAATTTGCCGTGCTTCTTCGCACCCGCGATCATCTTGCCATAGGCGTCGGCGACCCGCTCGTGGCCGAAATCGCCGTGGATGCCCATCTCGGCGCAGAGATCGTTGGTGCCGATCAGCAACACGTCGACCCCCGGCACCGCGGCGATCTCCTCGGCGTTGGCGATAGCGGTCGGCGTTTCCAGCATGACGACCGTAAGGTTGGCGGCGTTGAGCGCCGATGCGGCCTCGCCCGAGCTCGCCGAGCGCAGCCCGTAATGCGGTCCGATCCCGCCCATCGAGCGATGGCCGACCGGCGGGTATTTGAGCCGGTTGACGACCTCTCGCGCTTCGGCCGCGGTGTCGACATGCGGCATGACGATGCCGAGCGCGCCATTGTCCAAGGCCCGCGTCGCGATCGCGTATTCGCCGTTCGGCACGCGCGCGATGGGTGCTATGCCGGCATCGAGCGCCGCGGTCGCGATCTGCGCGCAGGCTTCGAGCGACATGACGCCGTGCTCCATATCGAGAAACAACCAGTCGAAACCGGCTGTCGCCATCGCCTTCGCGATCTCGACGCTGCGCGTCATGCGGATGCCGACGCCGAGCGACAATTGGCCCTGCTCGAGCTTTTCGCGGGCAACATTGCGGACGGCGGCGGGCATCGGCGTTCTCCCTTCAATTCCCTCAAGCGCGGTGGGTCAGCGTGCCCGTTCTCGGTGCCGCCCGCAAGGCGTCACCAGCGACCGCTGCCCCGACGAACGCGGTTGCATTGGGCCTCGCGCGGCGGCATTAAATCGGGCCAAAGGGCCGGTGGATCGCTTAGTGTGCGGCATAACCGCAAACCAGCACGGATTCCCCGGTCCGATCGAGGTTGCGCGCAGAGGAGGAATTCGGCGATGTCAGCAATTGCCCAGCGCTACGATGTGGGTGGGGTTTATCTGCCGCGGCCGTTCAAGGTCCGCCGGCTCGGCCATTTCGGCTTCAATGTCGAAAAGTTGCCCGAGAGCCGCGAGTTCTACGGCGACCTGCTGGGCTTTACCGCCTCCGACACGCTCGACTTTTCGCGTATGCCGTGGTTCCCGAAGGATGCCGACCTCGGCGATCCGCGCGGCTATTTCATGCGCTACGGCACCGACCACCACGCCTTTGTGCTGTTCCCGAAGCGCGTAATGGACCATCGCGCCGACCGCAAATTCGCGCCCGAGGTCACGATCAACCAGATCACCTGGCAATGCGGCAGCCTGCGCGAGATCACCGCGGCGCACGATTACTTTGTGCATCACCAGGTTCGGGTGCAGCGCGTCGGGCGCGATATGCCGGGCAGCAACTGGCATGTCTACGTCTACGACCCGGACGGCCACACCAATGAGTTTTATTACGGCATCGAGCAAGTCGGCTGGAACCAGCTGTCGAAGCCGCGCGAGATGTATTACCGCGGCTTCAACGAAAAGCCGTCCTTGCCGCAGATGTCGGAGGCCGCCGAGCTGTTCGAAGCCCAGGACAAAGGCATCGACGTGCTCTCCGGCCATCGCCCGCAGCGCCCGCCGGCCGCGACCTACGACGTCGAAGGGGTATTGTTGCCGCGCCCGTTCAAGATCACCAAGATCGGCCCCTTGAGCCTGTTCGTCGACGATGTCGAGCGCGCCGAGGCTTTCTACGGCGAGCGGCTCGGCTTTGTCCGCAGCGAGGAGGTGCGGTATCGCGGTGCCCGCTGCGTTTTCATGCGTTGCGGCGCCGAGCACCACAGCGTCGGGCTGTTCCCGAAAGAGCTGCGCGGCACCTTGGGCCTCAGCCCGCACACGACTTGCATGTCGTTCGGCGTCGA
>DATKHX010000108.1:0-11869 GCA_035510075.1 Allostellaceae bacterium | reverse complement strand
CGGTGATTTCGCTTTCGGCCGGACGAAACGCCGGGCAAAGGCGATCCCCGAATTCGCGGGCTGCGGCAATGACACGACCCGCTCAGACCTGCTGAATTGCCGACAGCAGCCAGTCGCCGCCGCGCCGACGAACAATGGTCCACACCTCCTCGAGCTGGGCTGGCGCGCGGGGATCGCCGCTGACGACAGCGTCGCGCTCGCCGGCCGCCGCGCCGATACGCACGACATAGTCGATCGCGCGCCAGCGTAGAAACGCCGTCGCGTATTGCAGGTCGCCTTCTTCCCAGGCCTCGGTCAGCTCGCCGCTGACGAGCTCCACGCCGCTGACGACGTTGCGCAGCCCTCGGCTCGTGTTGCGGGTCAGCTCCTCTGAGAAATAGCCCAGCATCTCGGGCGTCATCAGCCGCCGCATCCGGCCAAGGTCGCCCACGCTCCAGGCTTCCTGAATCGCCGCGTGGAGGCGGTGAAAGGCTTCGAGGTCGGCGTCGGCGAGGTTGACGTCGCGACCACGGACCGGGCTCGCGGCCGCCCCGCCCGAGCGCGCCATCGGCGCCGCCGCCGCCGGCCAGCCGCTGGAGAAAGCCCTGCCGCGAAACAGCCTCACCGCGAACCAGATCACCAGCCCGATGATCACGAGCCATAAGAGGGTGCCGATCGCCGAACCGGCGCCGGCGCCTCCTGCGGCGGAGGCCGCGTGGCCGAAGAGCCACGAGCCGAAGAGCCCGCCCGCCAATCCGGTCATGAACGGATGCCGCTGAAAAAAACTGCCGCCGTAAGCGGGTGCCGGCATGCCGGGGGCGAAATTGGGTTGGCTCGGGCTCTGCGGCGCCATGCTGCGGCCGAGCGGCTGGGCGCCGTTGTTGTCCCAGCTGCGCACCCCTCGGCTGCCAAAGCTCGACGGGCGTCCGCCATAGGAGCCGCCGGCGCGTGCTTCGGCCAGCGCGGGCGCGAGCGCCAAGAAAGCGCAGCAACAAAGCGCCAACAGGACACGCCAGTTCAGCTTTGCTTTCGACATTGCTCCCGCTCGCCCGAATAGACGCAAACATGCGCCGCCGTGATGGATATTGGTGCGCCCCGCCCGAAGCAAAAGCGCCGGCGGCCGATATCGGCACGCGGTCCCCTTCATGAGCCGCCGGCCGCGGCGCTTGCTTGATCGGCGGGGCGCTCAACCTAAATTATCTTCATTCGATAGCTGATCCGCGGTTTGAGCGCCGAATTCGGGCTCGGCAGCGGTTTCTCGCTCACCAACGAGGAGAAGAACGAATGTCGCGACTATCGCTGTTCAACTCGCCACTGCTGCTTGGTTTCGACCATTTCGAACGGGCGCTCGACCGGGTCAGCAAGATCTCCAGCGATGGCTACCCGCCCTACAATATCGAGCAGCTTGGTGAAAACGCGCTGCGCATCACCCTTGCTGTCGCCGGGTTTACGATGGGGGATCTCAGCATAACAATCGAGGACAACCAGCTCGTCGTTCGCGGCAAGCAGACCGACGACGCCCAGCGGGTTTATCTGCACCGCGGCATCGCTGCGCGTCAGTTCCAGCGCTCGTTCGTTTTGGCGGAAGGGATCGAGGTCAGCGGGGCTTGGCTCGACAACGGGCTCCTGCATGTCGACCTCGTCCGGCCAGAGATCGAAAGCCGGGTGCGTACCGTCGAGATCAGAAGCGGGGCGACAGGCGTTAAGAGGGTAGCAGAAAGCTCGCAGACTTAAGGTTCAGAGGCAAAGTTATGGACAGAATCGAGCATATTCGGCAGATGTCGGCGCACGAGCTGGCGATGCTGGGCGTACAGGATCTCGCATACATAAAACGGGTCGTCGTCGACGGCGCCTCGGGTTACGCGGTGCATGCCGCCGACGGGACACAGATCGCGCTGCTGCCCGATCGCGATGTGGCGTTCGCGACGGTGCGCCAGCACGACCTCGAGCCGGTCAGCGTCCACTGAAGGCGGGGGCTAGGCAGCGTTGCTCGCCGTCACGTCGGTGAGCAGCGCGTAGAGCGCATCGGGGTTGTCGGTGCCGCGCAGCTTGTCGCAGACGGCGCGGTCGCGCAGCAACCGCGCGACGCGGGCCAGCGCCTTGAGGTGATCGGCACCGGCATTTTCCGGCGCCAGCAGCACGAAAATCAGATCAACCGGCTGGTCGTCGATCGCCTCGAACGGGATCGGCCGGTCCAGCCGCGCAAAGATCCCGCAAAGCCGGTCGAGGCCGGAAAGCTTGCCGTGCGGGATGGCGACGCCCATCCCGATCCCGGTCGAACCGAGACGCTCGCGCTCGCTCAGCACGTCGAAGATGGTTCGCTCGTGAACCCCGGTGACCGCCGCGGCGCGTTTGGCGAGCTCTTGCAGCGCCTGCCTCTTGCTCGCCGCGCGCAACTGCGCCACGACGCAGCGCGGCGTGATCAAGTCGGCGATCTCCATAACGGGGCTCGGCATCCCTGCGCGCTCTCAGCCCCGCCGCGCACGAGCGGGCGGGCCGTATGCAAGCCGAGCGTCGGCGAGCGACGAGAGCCCGTCGGGGTGCGAGGATTCAGCCATTGCCGATCGCGGTCGACGTCTCGCGCTGACGCTGGCGCCGGGCGGGATCGAGCTCGGGATCGACCCACCCGATATTGCCGTCTGCGCGGCGGTAAACGAGGTTGAGCTCGCCATGCGCGCGATTGCGGAACAGCAGCACCGGCGCATCGGCGAGATCCATCCGCATCGCCGCTTCGCCGACGGTAAGCCGGGGCAGCTCGGCGCTGATCTCGGCGACGACCGCCGGCGCGCCGGTCGAATCCTCGTCCCCGGCCTCTTCGGTGATCGGCGCCAATACGGCATCGCGCACGCTCTCGATGGAGCCTGCCGGGTCGCGCGGTCGGGCGTGATGGTCGCGAAGGCGCCGCTTGTAACGGCGCAATTGCTTGGCGAGCCGCTCCGCCGCGGCGTCGAAGGCGGCATACGGGTCATCGACGGCGGCGCTGGCGTTGACGACGATGCCGCGGCCGATGTGCAAGGAAACCTCGGCGCGGGTCAAATGAGCTTCTTTCGCCATGACGACATGAGCTTCGATCGCGGTCTTGAAATATTTCGTCAGGATCGAGTTGAGGCTGGATTCGACACGTCCGCGCAACGCATCGCCGATGTCGACCTGCTTGCCCGTGACCGTCAATTGCATGGATGCGAGCGCCTTTCCGCTGGAGATGGGCTGCTGTCGAGGCATCCCGTAAGCGAAATTGGGGGCGCCTCCAAACGCGGTCAAGCGCCTCCACGCTAGGAGGCGGCGACCGATGCGTCAAGGGCGGCGACGCTCCCGCCGCTCGCACATCGCGTTACAACGCGAGCGACTTTTCGCGGCGTCGTTGCACCGACGACGGAATCCGCATCGCTTCACGGTATTTGGCGACGGTGCGTCGTGCGATGTCGACGCCGTTGCGTTGCAGCAGTTCGACGATGCGCTCGTCCGAGAGCGTCGCGCCGGCAGGCTCCTTGTCGATCAGATTGCGGATCAGATGGCGCACCGCTTCCGCCGAATGCGCATCGCCGCCGCTCGAAGCCGGGATCGACGAGGTGAAGAAATATTTCAGCTCATAAAGGCCGCGCGGCGTCGCCATGTGCTTGTTGCTCGTGACCCGGCTGACGGTGCTCTCGTGCATCCCGATCGCTTCGGCGATGTCGCGCAAGATCAGCGGCCGCAACGACTGCACCCCGCGGCGGAAAAACCCGTCCTGCTGGCGGACGATTTCGGCGGCGACCTTGAGGATCGTGGTGGCGCGCTGGTGTAGCGATTTGACGAGCCAGTTGGCAGCTTGCAGCCGGTCAGTCAAATAATCCTTTTCCGCTTTGCTGCGCGCTGCCTGGCTGATCCGCGCGTGGTATCTGTTGTTGACGAGAACCCGCGGCAAAGTCTCGGCGTTGAGCTCGATGATCCAGCCGCCTTTGGGCTGCGCGCGCATCAGGATATCGGGCACGACGGGCTGCGCCAGCGGCGGATCGAACGCCAAGCCCGGCCGCGGATCGAGCGACTTGATCTCGGCGATCATCTCGGCCACGTCCTCGGCATCGACCCGGCAGACCCGGATCAACGCCGGGATGTTGCGCGCGGCGAGCAGCGGCAGGTGGTCGAGCAGCGCCTGCATCGCCGGGTCGAGCCGATTGCGGTCGCGCAGCTGGAGGCCGAGGCATTCGGGCAAATCGCGAGCGAAAACCCCGGCCGGATCGAATTGCTGAAGCCGCCGCAGCACCGCCTCGACCCACGACAGATCGCAGCCGAGGAGCGTCGCGATGTTGTCGAGCGATCCGCCGAGATAGCCGTTCTCGTCGAGCAGATCGAGCAGGTGCAGCGCAATCAGCTGATCGCCCTGGTCGGGAAGATCGGTTCCGATCTGCTCCAACACGTGCTCGCGCAAGCTGCGCGGCCGCGCGGCCGTATGCTCGACCCCGGGGCGGTCGTCGCCGCCGAGGGCACCGCTGCGGCTGCGCCAGGCCTGCGGCTCTTCGGCGAGATCGAAGGATCCGTCTCCTTCGGTTCCCGAGGAGGCGTGCCAGTGCTCGGTCGCGTCGGGAGCGAGATCGTTGACCAAACCCTCGGGAAGAGCCGCGGTCGAGGCTTGTTCAGCAGCACCACTGGCGGGAAGCGTTTCTTCGCCAGCCCACTCGCGCTTTTCGAGCAGCGGATTCTGCTGGATCTCGGCATCGACGAAATTGTCTAGTTCGAGATTCGAGAGCTGCAGCATTTTGATCGCCTGCTGCAGCTGCGGCGTCATTACCAACGCCTGCGACTGGCGCAACTCAAGCCGTTGCGAAAAACCCATCCTATTCACATCACGCTCCGCTCGGAGCGGCTTATAGGCTAAACCGGTCGCCGAGGAAAACCCGTCTTACGTCAGCGTCGGCTACGATTTCCGCGGGTTGGCCCTCCATAAGCACCTGACCCGCGTGCAATATATAGCCACGATCGACGATTTCAAGCGTTTCACGCACGTTGTGGTCGGTAATGAGCACCCCGATGCCACGATCCTTGAGATGGCCGATCAGATCTCGGATGTCGCCGACCGCAATCGGATCGATGCCGGCGAGGGGCTCGTCGAGGAGAATGAAATGGGGCTGCGTCGCGAGCGCGCGGGCGATCTCGCACCGGCGCCGCTCGCCTCCCGAAAGCGCCATCGCCGGCGCCCGCCTCAGATGGGTGATCGAAAACTCGTCGAGCAGGGAATTGAGCGCTGCCTCGCGCTCTTCGGGCTCGGGCTCGACGACCTCCAGGATGGCGCGGATGTTCTGCTCGACACTGAGCCCGCGAAAGATCGAGGCCTCTTGAGGCAGATAGCCGATCCCGCGCCGGGCTCGGCGATACATCGGCAGATCGGTGATGTCCTGGCCGTCGAGCGTCACGACCCCGGTATCGGCTGCGATCAAGCCAGTGATGATGTAAAAGCACGTGGTCTTGCCCGCCCCGTTCGGCCCTAGCAGCCCGACCACCTCGCCGCGCTGGACCGAGACGTTGACGTCGCGCAGCACCGGCCGCCGCTTGAAGCTTTTACCGAGCCCGATCCCGCGCAAGCCGCGCGCGGGCGAGGATTGCCTCGCTGTGCTCGGTCCCGGCCGGCCGAAATTTTCGGCGACGAGCTGCGGCTTGCGCGCGGCCAAACGACCGGAACCCGAGCCGAGCTGCCTGCGGCTCGTCTTCACGATTTCGGTGCTCCGGCCCCAGCGGGCTTGGCGCCGGATTTTTGCGCGCCGTTCGGCCCGGTGGTGGTGTCTTGACGGTAAAACAGGCCTTCGACCCGTGGCGCAGCGGAGCCGGGCTTGGCGGCGACGGTCATTATCCGGCTGATGTTCGTGTTCAGATCCACCACCGCATATTCGCCTTTGACGGTATCCTGCCCTCGCGTGATCGTGACGTTGCCGAGCAACGTGACGATCCCGGTGTCGGCATTATAGACCCCGTAATCGCCGCGGCCGATATCGGTCGTGGTCACCACCACCACATGGCCCTGGGCGTCGACGCGGCTGATCCGCGAACCTCCTTCGCCGGCGTCGGCCGGTCGGGCGCCGCGCCCCGGCTTGGCCGGCGCGGCGGTCTGCCCCGGCTTGGCCGTCGCGGCTTTGCCGTCGGCCCCTGGCGCCGCCGGTTCAAGGGCGGCTTGCTTGCGATCGGCCGGCTTTGCCGCGCCTCCGCCCGCGTTCGCGGCACTCCTGTCCTTGACGAAGTGCGCGGTCAGGACGTCGGCGCGGATGCGGCGGTCGGCGCGGATCGCGAGGGCGTCGCCGCGGGCGACGGCGACCTGCTGTTGGTCGTACCATTCGAGGCTGTCGCGGGCGGTGACGACATCCGTCGTGGTCGTCAATTTCAGGTGCTTGCCGGTGACCACGCCGATCTGCTGGTCGACATCGTAGACCGCCTGATCGCCGACGACGGTCTGCGTCGGGCCCTTGATCACGACATGGCCGTCGGCGTCGAGCCGATAAACCTCGTTGCCGCCTTCCGCCGATTTGCTTTTGCTCGGGCGATAATGGGCGGTCAAGGTATCGGCGTGCACCTCACTCGTGCCGCGTTTCGCCACCGCGTTGCCGCGGGCGATATAGACCTGCTTGTCCTGCTGCCACTCGATACCCGAATCGGCGGTGATGTCGATCGGCCGCGCATCGGAGGAGGCGCCGAGCGGCGTTGGGACCTGCGCTGCCGCCGGCTGCGGCTGACCCAGCGAGCCCGCGAGCAACAAAAGACCCAGCGCGGGCCACCGCGGCCGCCCACGGGCATATCGCGGCGCGGCGCGTCTCGCCCGGCTATAACGGGTCGCCACGATGTTCGACCTTGTAGATGGCGTGCCGGGTCTTCACCGCCGCTTTGGCGGCATGCCGGATGACGCGATGCGGCCCCGCCTCGGCATGGTGCGCGCCGACCGGCTCGGCCGGCGCGGCCTTGGTCGCGATCGCGGCCGGCGGCGGCGGATCGGCGGGGGCAGCCGCGGCAGCCTCGACCGCAGCAGCAGTCCTTACGACCCCGGCCGGCAGCTCCGGCGGCTGGCTGGTCGGCTTGGCCGGCTTGGTGCCCCTCAAAATGGCGTGCGACGTTCCGGTGAAAATTATGGTGTCGCCTTTGTCGAGGACGCGGAAGCCCTGCCCCCAGATGTCTCCCGATGGGCCGTGCCCCTCGATCGCGTCATCCCCCTCGGCGGTGCTGCTGGCAAGGTTGGCGTGAGCCCGCCGGGTCACGAAACGGGTGCCGTTTTGGTGGGTGAGAGTGACGTCGTCGAACAAATCGAGCAGCTGAGGCTGCGATTGATAGATCCCGGTCGCAGCCGTCAACACGACCCAGGCGCCGCTGTGCACGATCATCACCGCCCGCGGCTTTTCCAGCGACATCAGATCGCCGCGGTTCGGCACTTGGCGGCCGACCGCGGCAGTGACCACGTAAGGCCGGTTCAGCCGATCGGTGCCGGCATATCGCGGATTGACCATCGTGAGCTCGCGCGCCTCGCGCAGGTCGATCGCCGAAATTGCGAGCCGCACGCTCTCGATCAACGGGGCAAGGCGCGGCCAGACGGCGACCAGCAGCAACAGGGTGGCGCCGATTGCCGGCAGCACGAGCTTGAGCAGGGTGACGCCGCGGCTGTAGCGGTCCGCACCGGGGCGCGCGCGGGCCGCAAGAACGGCTCTCGGCTCTTCGATCAGAGCCGGGGCCCGCCCGAAATCGGCTTGCCGCTCCGTCGCCTTCATCGTCCGGCCCAGGTTCGCCCGCCTAGGCGACGCCGGCGCGCAGGCAGTCGTGCATATGCAAAAAGCCGATTGGACGCCCCCCGTCGTCGACCACGAACAGCGAGGTGATCGCGGTGCGGTTCATCAACCCCAGAGCTTCCGCCGCCAGTGCTGTGGCGCCGATCGTCCTCGGCGAGACATGCATGATGTCCGCTACCGCCCGGCCGAGCAGCGAATCTTCCATATGCCGGCGCAGATCGCCGTCGGTGACGATCCCGAGCAGGCGCCCATCGCTGTCGCAGGCGCCGACGCAGCCAAAGCTTTTGGCCGTCATCACCAAAATCGCCTCGGACATCCGGCTGGTAGGGGAGATCACCGGCAAGGCGTCCCCCACATGCATGATGTCGGCGACCCGCAGCAGGCGGCGCCCGAGCTTGCCGCCGGGGTGAAACAAGCGAAAATCCGCCGTCGAAAAGCCCCGACGCTCGAGCAACGCGATGGCGAGCGCGTCGCCCAGCGCCATCATCACCGTCGTCGAGGTTGTCGGAGCGAGGCCCATCGGGCAGGCTTCGGCAACGGGCGGCAGCAGCAGAACCGTGTCCGCTGCGGCGGCGAGCGTCGAGCCCGCGCCCGAGGTGACCGCGATCAGCGGGATGCCGAAGCGGCGCGAATGGGCAATGACATCGGCAAACTCGGTCGTCTCGCCGGAATTCGACAGCGCCAGGATCGCATCCTCGCCGCCGATCATGCCGAGATCGCCGTGGCTCGCCTCGCCCGTGTGGACAAACTGCGCCGGGGTGCCGGTCGAGGCCAGGGTTGCGGCGATCTTGTGCGCGACATGCCCGCTCTTGCCGACGCCGGTGACGATAATCCGGCCGCGCGCTGCCGCGCAAAAATCGACCGCGGCCGCAAAGGTGCCGCCCAGTGCCGCGGCAAGGCTTTCGAGACCGCCGATCTCCGCCCTTATAACCCGTCGGGCGACAGCGAGATCGGTCTCGATGCCACGGCTTTGCGACGCGGGCGACGTTGCGCCCGCAACCGGGGTGTCGGCGATCATGCCGTTCATCGCCGCCGGCCACCCGGGCCGGCTCGAAAGACAGACAGCGTGGTGAAACCCTCCCCCCGAGGCGCGAATCAGTGCGCGAAGATGTCTTGCTCCGCCCAGCCGCCGAGATCAAGCAGCACGCGGTGCGGCAGAAAATCGAAGGCGGCATGGGCCAGCCCCTCGCGCCCCTCGCGCACCAGCATCGCGTCCAGCCGCGCGCGCAACGCATGAAGATGGAGCACGTCCGAGGCGGCGTAACGCTGCTGCTCTTCGGTCAAATTCGAGGCACCCCAATCCGAGCTTTGCTGCTGCTTCGACAAGTCGACGTTGAGCAGATCCTTGCACAAATCGCGCAACCCGTGCCGGTCGGTGAAGGTTCGCGCCAGCCGGGAAGCTATCTTGGTGCAATAGACCGGCGTCGCCATGATCCCGAGGTAGTGGTGCATCATGGCCAAATCGAAGCGCGCGAAATGGAACAGCTTGGTCACGCACGGATCGCCGAGGAGGCGCCGCAGCCTTGGTGCTTCGTAAGCGCCGGGCGCGAACTGGACGAGATGCGCGTCGCCGTCGCCGGCGGAAAGCTGGACCACGCACAGCCGGTCGCGACGAGGGTTCAGCCCCATCGCCTCGGTATCGACCGCGACCGCCGCGCCAAAATCGACGCCTTCGGGAAGATCACCGTGGTGAAGCCAGTATGTCATTGGGCGCTGAGAGACAAGCTGGCGTTGCCGAGTAATGGTGCCCAGGAGAAGACTCGAACTTCCACGAGCTATTGCCCACTAGAACCTGAATCTAGCGCGTCTACCAATTCCGCCACCTGGGCTCGTCAGAGCCAGCGGAGATAAGCCTGGGGCCCGGGGATGTCAACGAGGTTGGGCCTCGGGCGACCGTGGCTGATCTTACCATTGCCATCGAGAGCGGGTCCTGTAGTAGGGTGCGCCGTAGCCGGCGGCCGGTCGTCGGCAAGTGTCGAGCTCCGCATTTGCGCATCACATCCCCGCTGTCCGGCGCCTCGAGCCTGCCCGTCATGAACCATCACCCATACCTTAATCGTCGCCGACTTTTGCGCGTGGCGCTGTTGGCCCTCGGGATCGGGGCGGGCGCCGGCACCGTCTCGGCAATCGCGCAACCGGCCGCGCCGGCCGTGCTCGTGGCTGCCGCAGCGATGCGCGATGTTTCGGGAAGCGCCGAATTCGTCGGCCGGGTCAAGGCCGTCGACAAGGTCGAGCTGCGCGCCCGCGTCCAGGGCTATCTCGGCCCGTGGCTGTTCAAGGAAGGCGATCCGGTCAAGGCGGCCCAGACTGTTTTCACGCTGGACCCGGCGCCGTTCGAGGCGACCCTCGCCCAGCGCAAGGCCGAGACCGAATCTGCCGACGCTACCCTTGCTTATGCCGACCTGCAGGCCCGGCGCGGGCGCGAGCTGATCAAGACCAAGACGATACCGCAGCAGGAGCTCGATCAGCGCGAATCGACCTTGCTGAAGGCGCGCGCCGCCCTCGACCAGGCCAAGGCGGCGCAGCAGGCAGCCGAAGTCGACCTGTCCTATACGCAGGTCAAGAGCCCGATCGCCGGCACCATCGGTCAGGCCGCCTATTCGCCCGGCAACCTCGTCGGCCCGAGCAGCGGCGTGCTGGCGACCGTGGTCAAAGAGGACCCGATCCAGGTCGTCTTCAATGTCAGCCAGCGCCAATTGCTCGAAGCGCGCCGCGACGTGCCGGAAGACCAGCCCGGCCAGATCGTCGCCCGCCTGCGGCTCGCCGACGGCTCGACTTACGGCCAGCCGGGAAAGCTCGACTTCATCGGCTCGCTGGCCGATCCGAACACCGATTCGATCCCGCTGCGCGCGGTCTTTCCCAATTCGAAAGACATGCTCGCCGATGGGATGAGCGTGCGCGTGATCCTTGAAATCGGCAAGCCGGTGCAGGCGCTGGTGATCCCGCAAGCGGCGATCGCCCAGGATCAGGCCGGCACCTATGTCTTTGTCGTGGACGCGCAGAACAAAGCGGTCATGCGCCCGGTCAAGGTGGAAATGCAGCGCGACGGCACCGCGGTCGTAAAAGAAGGGCTTGCCGCCGGCGACCGGGTGATCGTGCAGGGCCAGGCGCGCGTTCGCCCGGGCCTGACCGTGGCGCCGAGCACAGCACCGCCCGCCTGAGCGCAACGGGGGAGGGGGTGCGCCGATGATCTCGGCCGTTTTTGTCGACCGCCCGCGGCTCGCCATCGTCATTTCGGTCCTGATCACGCTCGCCGGGCTGATCGCGCTCGCGGCGATCCCGGTTGCCCAGTTCCCCGACATCGTGCCGCCCGAGGTGTCGGTCTCGACCAGTTATCCCGGCGCCAACGCCGAGGTCGTCGAGCAGACGGTGGCGCAGGTGATCGAGCGCGAGGTCAACGGCGTCTCCGACATGCTCTATATGCGCTCGACTTCGGGCAATGACGGCTCCTACAGCCTGACCGTGTCGTTCGCGGTCGGCACCGACCCCGAAACCAATACCGTCAACGTCCAGAACCGGGTGCAGCGGGCGATGCCGCGGCTGCCCTCGGAGGTGCAGCAGAACGGCGTCCTGGTCGAAAAGCAATCCTCGGCGATCCTTCAGGTCGTGGTCCTGCGCTCGCCCAAGGGAACACGCGACGGCCTGTTCCTATCCAATTACATGCTGATCAACATCCGCGACGCGATCAGCCGCATCCCCGGCGTCGGCCAAGCCAACATGTTCGGCCAGCAGGACTATGCGATGCGCATCTGGCTCGACATGGACCGGCTGACCGGGCTCGGGTTGACGCCGCAGGATGTGATCGCCGCGGTTCGCGCGCAAAATGTGCAGGCCGCGGTCGGCCGCATCGGCGGCGCGCCGGTGGTCGAGGCGCAGCAGCGGACGATCCCGCTGACGACGCAGGGGCGGCTCGAGACCCCGGAGCAATTCGGCGCGATCGTCGTGCGCGCCCAGCCGAACGGCTCGCTGATCCGGGTGCGCGACGTGGCGCGGGTCGACCTCGGCTCGCAATCGGCCGACGTGTTTTCGACTTTCGACGGCCAGTCGGCCTCGGCGATGGGGATCTATCTGGCGCCCGGCGCCAACGCGGTGGCGACCGCCGCCGCGGTCAGGCGGACGATGGAGGAGGTGGCCCAGCGCTTTCCCGAGGATGT
>DATKHX010000107.1:0-5113 GCA_035510075.1 Allostellaceae bacterium | reverse complement strand
CTCCGCATGGGCGTGCTCGAAGGCGGCTTTGGTTGGCTGCCGTTCTGGGCCAAGCGCCTCGACGAGCAGGCGGTCTACGTCGGCGGCACTGCGGAGTTGAAGCACAAGCCCAGCGAATACATGCAGAGCGGCCGCTTCTTTTGCAGTATCGAGCACCATGAAGGCGAGGACATGTTCAACCACGTCACCCAATTCCTCGGCGACGATGTGCTGATGTACGCCTCCGATTATCCGCATTCGGAATGCCAGTTCCCGAATTCGGTCGACAACATCCTCGCCTGGCAGAGCCTCGCGGGCGACACCAAGAAGAAGCTCCTCGCGGGCAACGCCGACCGTTTCTTCAAACAGACCTGAGTGGATTTGGCGGCAATACAAACCTGACAATCGTCTCGTCACCCCCGCGAAAGCGGGGGCCCAGTGCCACCTGAACCGCGTCGGCCACCCTGGATGCCCGCTGTCGCGGGCACGACGATCGGGTAGGCAGGGGCGCGCAGAAAAATCGGCGCGGCGCAGAGGAAGGGAGGAATGAGGTGAAGAACGGGTTCCGCGTTTTTGACGCCGACACTCATGTCAACCCTGCCGCCGAGGTGCTAGAGCGGTACGTCGATCCGGGCTTTCGACCGCGCCTCGGCGAATTGGCGCCCTACCGCCAATCCGCCTCAGCGGACGTCGCCGAGGGCCGTCACACTTACCGCGTCGGGACCAAGTTCTACCGGCGGATTCTCGGCGAGGCGGCACCGCGCGAGACTTTCACCGGCCGCGAATCGCAGTGGCGCGGCAGCAAAATGCCGCGGCCGGGGGTGCAAGACGATCAGGCGGCAAACCGCGTCAAGGACATGGACGACGAAGGGACCGATGTCCACTTCCTGATCCCCGGTTCATGGATGAGCCTCATCGGTCTGCCCGACCCCGCGTTCGAGGTCGCGATGATGCGCGCCTATCATCGCCACATGGCGGATTTTTGCGGGCAGTTCCCGACCCGGCTCAAGGGTCTGATCGCGGCCTCGACGCGCGACGTCGATGCCGCGGTCGGCGAAATCCGAGAATGGGGAAAGTCGAACTGGGCGGTGGCGGTCAAGCCGATGATGCACATGGACATCCCGCCCGACCACCCCGATCTCGATCCGATTTGGCGAGCCGCCGAGGATCACGGCCTGCCGGTCGCGCACCACAGCTCGACCTGGAACCCGCCCTATTATCCGGGCTACCGCGATGTTTGGGACAACATCTTTGTCGGCCGGATGGCTTCGCATCCGTGGGGCGCCATGCGGTTCGTCGCCTCGTTTATCGGCGGCGGGATTTTGGACCGATACCCCGGCCTGCGGCTGGCCGTGCTCGAATGCGGCTTCGGCTGGCTGCCGTTCTGGGCGCGGCGCATGGACGAGCAGGCGGTCTATGTCGGCGGCGTCGCGCCGTTGCGCCACAAGCCCAGCGACTACATCGCCGGGGGCCGCTTCTTCTGCAGCATCGAGCGCCAAGAGGGCGAGGACATGTTCAATTATGTCACGCATTTCTTGGGCGACGATGTGCTGATGTACGCCTCCGACTATCCGCATTCGGAATGCCAGTTCCCGGATTCGATCGACAACATCCTCGCCTGGCAGAGCGTCAAGCCCGAGACCCGGAAAAAGCTGTTCTGGGACAACGCCTGTCGCTTCTTCAAACAAACGTAAACCGATAAACGGTCCCGACAGGCGAAGCGGAGGGAGCCAATTCAGGGAGCGCTCGATAATGGTTCGCCTCGATCACATGTCCCTCCCGGTTCGTGACTGGCGGAAATCGCGCGACTGGTATCGGCGCCATCTCGGCTTCGAAGTAGAGTTCGAGATACCCGACAGGAAGACGGCAGCAATGCGCGACGATGCCGATCTGACGATTTTTCTGTACGAAGGGAAGGCGGCGGTCTGCCCTGGTGTCTCTTTCACGATTCAAGTAGACAATATCGAAACAAAACACCGAGAAATGACTTCGGCGGGCATCTCTTTCGTGCATCCGCCGATGAAGGTGTTTTGGGGTTATGGCGCAGAGCTGTGCGATCCCGACGGCTATACCTTGAGATTGTGGGATCAGACATCGATGAAGGAAAAGGGCGGCCGTTAACCGGCGAATTGAGCAGCAAGTACGGCTCTTCATGGCTACGGTCGGAAAATACCACGCGCACCTGATCGAAGGTTGGGCAAGGCTGATGGCCGGGGTGATGCAGTCGGTTCGCGACCGCAAGCTTCACCGATATCATGTAACCGCGCGCGATTGAGATGCAGAAGCGATGACTGAAAAACCCACGAGAATCGTTCGACCTCGATTTCGGCGAGATCGTCGGACTCGTCGGAGCCTCGGGTCCGGGGGTGGTGCTGTTGCGGCTTCGATTGGCGCGGCAGCAATATTTGCGTGAGCGGCTTCGCACGGCTATTGCCGAGGCGGCAGAGGCGCTGCAAGCTGGAGCAACCGCCCTTGTCGAGGATACCAGGATGCGTATCAGGCGTATGCCGCCGGGCGAATGATCTCGACCGGTGCGCCGGAAAAACAGGTTACGGTGCCGCGCGGATTTCGGCGATGTCCTGGGCGAAGATCATCTCCTCGCTGCCGACGACAGACGGGTCGACCGGCGAGGACAGATAGCGCGCGAACACCCACACGCCGTCGAGCGGATTGGAAACGATTTCGGCGACCGCCCCGTCGACCAAAACGATCTGCATCCCGGGGGCGAGCGCCCTGGTGTTGACGAGCTCGCTCATTCGGCGGCCCGCACGATATCGCGATCGTTCCGGCGCCAGGTCGCGAGCTCGTCCCAGTTCTCGGCTTCCATGAACTCGGCCCAGCGGCGGTAGAGGTTACGCAGATTGTGCTCGCTCGATTTGGCCTCGGTGATGTCCATCACCGTGCCGGGAATGCGCAGCCCCTGCCATTCGTAATTCTCGATCTCGGAACCCTGCCCTTGCTCGTAGCTGTAGGGGTGACGGCGGGCGATCACCCCGCGGCTCGCGGCATGCGCGTAGTTCCAGTTTTCCATGTCGTCCTGCTCGGTCATGCCGGCCGGGCCGGAATAGCGGATGTAGTAGTCGCGCAGGAAATCCTTGACCTCCCGCGGTGCTGCCTTGTCGACAAAATACCAGCGCCAGCACTCGGTCTGGTGGGCGCCGCGCGGGTGCCACACCGCGATCGTGCGCGGCTGTCGCGGATGCAGCGCGATATTGGGAAAGACCTCGCCGGGGCTGCCGATAACCCGGCCCCATTCGCCTTTGCGGCGGCGGCGCTGCTCTTCGCAATGCGTGAAATATTCCGAGACGACCGGCGAATGCGCATAGGCGGGCGGGGTCGGCTGGCCTTGCGGCAACACGTAGACCCCGGTCTGATGCCCGCGCTCGTAAAACGACACCTGCAGCCGACGCGCCATCTCGCGCTCCCGCATGTCGCGCCTTCCGCTGCCGCCCGACGGCCCGATGCCGACGAGGTCGACCGAGCGGTGGCTGATGTTGTGATAGCTGTCGCCGCTGAAATTCTCGGCCGGGAATTTCCAGTTGCACGGGATCAGCCATTTCTGGATGCCGCCGAGCACCTCGACGCCGCTGTCGTCGCCGTCCCAGGTCTCCAACGTCAAGTCGAGATAGCGCGCGAAATCGCCGAGGTATTCGGTGAAGGAGGGGGCGGCCGGGTCCCAGGTGGCCCAGATCGCACCCTTGTAATTGGCGAGCTGCGCGACCTCGACCAATCCCCATTGCGCGCGGTCGAGCTTTGAATGATAGGCCTCGCGGAAATACGGCACGCCGACCAATTTGCCGTCGGTGCCGTAGCTCCAGCCGTGATAGGGGCAGGTGAAGACCGGGGTGTTGCCTTCGTCGTAGCGGCACACCTTCATGCCGCGATGCCGGCACGAATTGAGAAAGACGTGGATTTCGCCGTGGGCCTTCAGCCCACGGGCTTGTCCCGTGGGGCGGTCGCGGCACAGGATGACGCTCTCCTCGCCCATGCCGGAGACAAAGAAATCGCCCGGGTTCGGGATCTGGCTTTCATGGCCGACAAACAGCCAGGCGCGGGCAAAGAGCCGCTCCTGCTCTTGCGCGTAAATCTGGTCATTGACAAAGATCTCACGGCTGACCTGCCCGCGCGCCAGATCGACGAGCCCCTCGCGATACCCCGATCCCGCTGTCGCCGTCATCGCCGCCTCCTATCCTGCTCCGCGCATGTTATTGCCGCCGCCGCGCCCACGCCAGCCGCATGCGCGCAGTTCGCTTTGTAAAGCCGCAGCCTCTGCGAGGGTTTGTGGGTCTGAAGGGAGACGGCGAATTCGCCGCGCAGAACCGAGCGTCGGGATGGGATTTATGGCTGACTTTTTCGATCTCGCCCGCCGCCCCGACCGCGCCGCGTTCGACCGTGTACCGATAAACCAGCTGTGGCTTGGCCGGCGACGGCGCACCCCGTCTCGCTGGTCGAGCCTGTCGTGGTGATCCGGCAGCGTTGGTCGCGCGGCCGGCGTCAAGACTTTACCGTCGAGGCGCGGTAAATCTCGTCAATTGATTTTGCCAAGGCGGCCTCGAACTCGGCGTCGCTCATCGAATGCCTGAGGTCTTCGGCGAGCGCCCGAGAAAAGCTCGCGATCATGCCGTGATTCTGCGAGAGGCGTTTGCAGGCGTCGGCTCGCGTGTAGCCGCCGGACAACGCCACTACCCTGGCGACGCGCTTGTGGCTCACCAATGGCGCATAGAGATCCGGAGCATCCGGGATCGTCAGCTTGAGCATGACCTGCGAGCCGTCCGGCCGAGCGTCGAGATGCCTGGTCAATTCCTCGACAAGGATCGCTTCCGCACCGGCTTTGTCCGGGCTCTTGATCGAGACTTCCGGCTCGATGATCGGCATCAGCCCGTGCGCGGCGATCCGTGACGCCACATCGAATTGCTGCGCCACGATTGCGGCAATACCGGCTTTCGAAGCCAGGTTGATGACGGAACGCATTTTGGTGCCGAAGACGCCGAGCTTCACCGCCCGGATGAGAAGCGGATCGAGCTGGGGGATCGGCCGCATCAGCTGGACACCGTCCTTCTCGGGCTCGAGCCCCTTGTCGACCTTGACAAAGGGGACGACACCTCGCTGCTGCCACAGGAAAGCCGGAACCGGC
>DATKHX010000106.1:0-8851 GCA_035510075.1 Allostellaceae bacterium | reverse complement strand
CCGTTTGGCGGCGAGCGCCTCTCCGGCACCGGCCCCAAAGCCGGCGGCCCGCGCTACCTGCACCGCTTCGCGACCGAGCGCACGACCTCCACCGACACCACGGCCGCTGGCGGCAATGCCACCCTCCTCTCGTTGCAGGACGACGGCTGAGGCCTCACCTGCGATCTGCATCGAACCCACAGCACCAGGCTAGTGCTCAGACCCATTCAGATGGTGCAGGCTCACCGCAGCCGTCCTGCCGGACTTGTGCCGAGCATCGACGGAAACCGGAAGAGCTTGCGCCGCGAGGTCGTGGATGGCCGGGACAAGCCCACGGCGCTCCGGTTCCGCGAGGCCGGTCGCTACCTGCCAAAAAGCGCCACTCGTAGTCGTCATCACCGGGCTCGTCCCGGTAATCCACGTCTTTATTCGACGCCGATCCGGGCGTCGTCGGCGAGAGCCTCCAAGGATTTCCGGAGCCGGCTAAAGTCGCGTCAGGAATCGAGCTGATCCGCTCGTCCGCTTTCATGGTATTCCGCGTCGATATTGACGAGCCACGGGTCAAAATGCCCGTTTCCTAAGGCGGTGCGGGCTGCCAGTAATCCGGTAGCCATGGCGTGATCCTGATTATTGTATTTAAACATCCCCGAGCGGCCGATTGGCAACAGATTCTCGAACTGATCAAGGTATTTCTTAATTACGGTGATATGGGCCTCATAGCCGATTTCGAGTATCGGATAGGCCTTTTCGCTGCGAACGACAAACCCGCCGACCATTTGGTCGTGATCGATGATATGCATCTTTGAAAGCTCACCGACCGCATGCTGGATCAGCGCCTCGTCCGGTGCGTCCCAGACCCCATCGCCAGGAGAGGTAAAATATTCGACCGTCAAAGGGCTGCGCCCTGGGCGGTCGGCCATTGCCGGCGAGAAGTTGGCGTAGTTCGCGACGCGAGCCAGGCCAACCTCGCTCGAATGGACGTAAATCCAATTGTCGGGAAAGGGTTGGCCTTCGACCAGCAGATTTACCCCCACATGATTGCGGTAGCGCAGCGCGCGGTATGCCGCGCGCACTTCTGCGGGCGCCCCCGGGGCCATCATTTCGATCATGTCGACCAGCGGCGCGCTTACGAGGAAATACCGTCCCTCGACCTCGCGGATCGCGTCGCTGCCATCATCGATGCCGACCGCACGAACCTGCATACCTTCGCGGCGGATGGTCCTTACCGTCGCCCCCGTCAAAACCTGGCTGCCGGACCGGGCCGCCACGATTGCCGCCATCTTTTCGTAGATTTGACCCGCGCCAAGCCGGGGGTAAACGAACTCGTCGACGAGCGTCTTGACGACATTTACCTTGGGCTTGAAGAGGGCGTTCACGATCGCGGTGCTGAGGCTCAGGCCTTTGATCCGTTGCGCTGCCCACTCGGCGCCAATGTGGGTGCAGGGAATGCCCCAGACCTTTTCTGTATAGGTCTTGAAAAACATCTCGAACAGTCGGCGGCCAAAGCTGTCGACCACCCAATCCTCGAAGCTCTCAATCGTTCCGATACCCGCGGCACGCCGTGCCCGAGCCATCAGATAGCTGGCGAGAATTGTGGTGCTCGAGGCAACCCCGAGGCCAAACGCGGCATTGAACGGCGTCAGCGGATAATTGAAATACCTATTGTTGTAGAAGATGCGCGTCAACCGCGGCACATGCACCACGTCCTCTCCGAGAACCCCCAGAAACAGCGAATGGACTTCACGATTGTGCGTAAAAAAGCGATGCGGCCCGATGTCGAAACGGCTGCCCTCGAACTCGATCGTGCGTGCCAACCCCCCGACACGATCCTGCCGTTCCAACACGGTTACGTTTGCCCCATGGCAAACAGCCTCGTGGGCGGCGGCGAGTCCGGACGGGCCGCCGCCGACGATGATTATATCACTCATTGCCGCTGCTCTTTGCGCAAAACAAGGCCCGGAGATCGGCGCAGGTTGAAATAATGCCGTAGCTTGGCTTGCATCGCCTGCAAGGTGACGAGCATGCAGCCCACAAATTCCGGTAGTATCGGAATATGAAATCGACCTTCTCCAAAAAACACCGCGGAAATTAGCGCCGAATAGAAGATCGTCGATAATAAGACAAAATGCGCTCTCGTCCGGATTGGGCCGATAACAAATACAATTACCGATGATATCGCCAATCCCAATATGATAGTATGATACCAGAAGGAAAGTCGGAACAAAGATGAGAGCCAGAGGACCGGGTTGCCCGCCGCCGCGTTGCTCCTCAACAACTCGCCAATGCCCTGCGGATCGTGACGGAAGAATCTGTACAACTTGTACGGTACACGCCTTAAAACTTCAACAGGATTCGCCGTCATAAAGTGAAATGCCGCTGCTGCAGCTCGGTCGTTCATATTCATTTCGTCTGTCAGCCGCTGTTCTATGTCGGCGACGACGCCTGGAAACGTTGCGACGAGTTCCGACGCCTTCCCCACCGAGCCGCCCCAAGGATTAGCCTTATTATTCCCCATGAGCAGCTGATAACCGCCATCCGACTGAACCAAAATGAATCGATCGAAGATCATGTAATTGCGTAGAGTCCAGGGAAATATTACGACGAACACGCCGAGAAATACTAAAAGGTATTTTTGGATTGTTGAAATTAATTTCCTAGATTGCCAAACATCATATAATAGAACGAAGATAGGTAAAAGTAATATCTGTGATTTTACCAATGCCGTAAAACCGAAAGCGACACCGGACAACAGGAAGTGACAGCTCGACCGTGCCGATAATATCGATAACAGAGCTATCGACAGCATTGTTATCATCAAAATCTCCGAAAGTAAAAGATTTTGATAGAAAATGAAATTGGGGAAAATTGCTAACGTCATGACTCCAAACAAGGCGAGTGAAACCGGAATTTTGAGTTTAAGGAATATGCCGAATGAACAAGCCAGGGCTAACCCCGACAGAGCAAAATTTGCAATTAATGCCGTGGTCGGCGCCGCGGGAAACACTAAGAACAGCAGAGCGAGAAAGCCCGGATATCCGACCGGCCAGAATGCGGTCGGCGTTCCATCAAAGGCATATCCATTCCCATGGGCGATGGAAAGAGCACGGAAAAAGTACCAATTGCTGTCGTCTAGCGGTACGCCCCTTGCCGCGACCAGTAGCCCGAGGCGAGGCACTACGAAAGCCACCACAATCAAAATCACAAAAATTTTTGTTCTCGTTCGACGGATTTCGACTTGATAACCAGAAGTGTCGCTCAAAATGTTACGCCCCACGTCGGATATTGCATCTTAGCACTGGTAATTCCTCGTGCAAACGCTCCGCGGCAGAGCGAGGGCTCGCCCTCGCCCGGAGCGCAGCGCTCGAGAGCGCTCGGTCAGGTCATCGGCTGCAACGCGCACCGGCCTGGTTCGGCGATCTCGAAACCGTGGTCGGGCAGATGACGCGCGGCGAGAACGAGCAGCTTCGGGCGATGGCATCCTTTATGCCGGCGGGCGGTATGCACACCGCCTCAACCAGCGCGACTGGTCGGGGTCAACGCTGTCGCTGTTACGGACGGCTTGCCACCAACCACTACCACGAGTGCCCCACACCAGCATCTCCACCCGGGGCTGCCCGAACCGACCACCCGCGGCATGCAGCTGCTGCCTGTCCTATGACCGCTTCTACTCGGGAAAAGTCGATAGCGTCGTCGGCGGTCGCAAGCGGGCGGTCATCGCGACATTCACCGCAGCCGCGCCCGACCGAGCAGGGCGCCGGCTCCTTGTCCTTGGACACCGCGAAGTCCCGCCGCGCATCGGTTGCGGGCCAGCCGAACGGGGCGGCGTTTTTTACATATGGCGACGGCGGCGGATCGCTGCGAGCGACACGAGGCCGGTGCCGAGGAGGGCCAGCGACGCCGGCTCCGGAACCGGAGTGGTCGATGACGTGAGGAAGGTAAGGCCCGCGAAGATCGTATCCTCGCCACCGAACGATCCACCGGGAGGGCACGGGTTCCCCGGGATCGGCGGGGCGCAGACCGTCGTCTCGGTGACATCGACCTCGGTGATGTTGCCGACGAGCGACGAGAGATCATAGGTCTGCTGATCGAGGCGCTGGCTGGTGGTGTCGGTGCCGCTGGCCGGCTTGGTGAACCATTCGGCCGTTGTCGCAGCGCTCGTCGTGTTGACGAAACCGTCATTGTTGTAGTCGCGCACGTCGGTGCCTTCGATTAGGTCGAAGGTGAGGGTGCTGCCGCCCGAGCTCTTGAAGGTGACGATGGTCGGGTTGTCGCCGAGCGTGCCGAAGGTGCTGTTGACGAGGGTGTAACCGGTCGTCGCGTTGGCGATGTCGAGCCCGGTGATCGCCAGGGTCACGCCGTGGTCATTGGGCACGCCGAGAAACCCGCCCCAATAATTGAGCCCGTAGCCGTTGTTGCTGGCGGGCCCCGTATTGGCGATCGCGAAGGGCACCCCGGTGTTGCCGGTGTTGGTGCCGCTCGGATAGAGCGGCGCCACCGTCGAGCCGAGCAGGTTGCCGAACGAGGTGTCGACGTAGGTCGAGAGATCGACGGTGACGTACGGCGCGGCCTCGGCCCGACCCAACCCGAGCGCAGTCGCGGCTGCGACCACCGCCCCAATAGCCACACGACCCAAAACCATCAAATTCCTCCTCGCGCGCCCTGATGGCGTGATACAGGCCGGAATCTATGCAAGGTCCGCACCATCCTGGTAAGTCGCTTATTATCAACGACTTGTCGGGTGACGCCGCAACGGCGGAGCGATATTTGTATAATATCTCGACACCGCACCGCCTTGTGCGGGGCCGCCACGCTTCGCGCGTTCCTAGTAATCTACTGTTATCAATGAGATGTTCGGGCAACCCTTGCGACGGCAAGCGATTGTAAAATATCCCGCCGCCGCGGGAGGCTGTTCGCGAAACCCGCTCACCGCGCTCTCCTGCCCGAATTCTTGGGAGCGCGCCGTGCCGTCCGGCGATAGCATTCGCGGGCCGAGGTTCGGCAATCCCCCGACCAATTGGTAAGTGCACCGCGGGCGCCGAGGGAGCGCCGCAGCCGCGGGCGGCGGTTCAGCTGGCGGCGAAATCGATCAGCTGACGCACCGGGGCACCCGATTTGAGCGCGGCAAAGCCGTCATTGATCTCACTGAGCTTCAGCCGGCCGGAGATCAAATGGTCGAGCTTCAAGCGGCCCTGCCGCCACAGCGACAACAGCCGCGGCATGTCGACCCGGAAGCGGTTGCCGCCCATCGAGGTGCCCTGGATCTTGCGGTCGCGCAGAAAGTCGTAGCCGTGCAATTCGATCTTCACGCCGAACGGCACCATGCCGATGATCGTCGCGGTGCCGCCGCCGCGCAGCATCTGAAACGCCTGCTCGGCGGTGGCCTTGGTGCCGAGCGCCTCGAGCGAGTAATGCACGCCGCCGCCCGTCATGTCCCTGATCGCCTTGACCGGGTCGGCGTTGCTCGCGTTCAAGGTGTCGGTGGCGCCGAGCGCGCGCGCCAGCTCGAGCTTCGAGGCGACGGTGTCGATCGCGATGATGCGCTCGGCGCCGGCGAGCGCGGCCCCATTGACCGCCGACAAGCCGACGCCGCCGCAGCCGATCACCGCGACTGTCGAGCCCGGCTCGACCTTGGCGGCGTTGAAAACCGCGCCCACCCCGGTCATCACGCCGCAGCCGACGAGGGCGGCGCGGTCGAGCGGGATGTCGTCGTCGATCTTCACCATCGCGTTCTCGTGCACCAGCATCTCTTCGGCGAAGGACGACAGGTTGAACGCCTGGTTCATCTGCTGCCCGTTCCAGGTCATCCGGCGCGCCACGCCGGGCAGCATCTTGACCTCGGTGTTCTCGCATAAATTCGGGTGGCCGGTCAGGCATTGCGGGCAGGTGCCGCAGAATACACTGAGGCAGGTGATGACATGATCGCCCGGCTTGACATAGGTCACGCCGTCGCCTACCGCCTCGACGATCGCCGACGACTCGTGGCCGAGCACGACCGGGGTCGCGATCGGATAGAGCCCGTCGATAAAATGCAAATCGCTGTGGCACAGCCCGGCAAAGGCGGTGCGCAACAAGACCTCGCGCGGCCCGGGCTTGTTGACCGCCACCTCCTCGATCGTCAGCGGCTGGTTCGCGGCGTGCAGCACTGCGGCTTTCATCGCATGTCTCCTCGAATGCACCTGTCTAAAGTAAACTCTCAAGCACGGAAGCCGCCAAGAGACGGAACGGCGCAAACCTGTGGGACTCAAGCTGCCTGGTCGAACGCGGTCTGCACCTCCTGCTCGTAGGCGAGCAATTTCCCCACGCTTGGCCGCCCTTTCATCCGCTCGAAATGAGCCATGCAATTCTTGAACTGCGAAACATCGAGGTTGAATTGCGTACCGCGCCGGAAGCACCAGAAAAAGTGCGCGTCGACGGCGGTGAAATGGTCGAAGAACCATTCGTGACCGGCGAGCATGTCGTCCGCGATCTGGTAGTTTTCGAACAACTGCTGGGCGGCGAGCCGCCGCACCGAGTCCTCGGCCAACGGCAGGTCGCAGACGCGGGCCGCCGAATTGATGCGCGACAGGAAAGGATGGATGCCCGAGGCGCACCACGACAACAACGAAATCGCGCGTAATTCCTGCATCGGCTCCGCGGGAAGCAGCTTCGCCGCCGGGAAATTTCGGGCGATCCAGATTTGGATGGCAACGTTTTCGGTGAGCGGGGTGCCGTCGATCACCAGCACCGGCACTTTGTGCTTGGGATTGAGCCGCAAATATTCGGCCGTCATGTGCTGCGACTTGCGGAAATTCAGCGGCCGGACGTCAAAGTCCGCGCCGGCCTCGGTCAACGTCACGTAGGGCACCAGCGAGCAAGCGTTCGGCGCATAGTAGAGTGTTAGCGGCATTGCCAATCTCCCGGAAGCGAAAGACAAAATTGCGCAGCACCCAGGCCGTTTTCAGAGAGGATCCTTAACACAAGCCAAAGTATAACTCACGCCCTGAAGTTGAGGCGGAGGCCGGGCTCGGGCCAGTCCATGACGAGGAGCTGGCCGGCGCCGGAGAGGGTGATGTAGGCCGTCTTCATGTCGGGGCCGCCAAAGCAGATGTTGGTCGGGTAGACGTCCGGCATCTTGACCTGGCGCACGACCCGGCCGTCGGGGGCGATGACGGTGACGTGGCCGGTGATCAGGGTCGCCACACAGATGTTGCCGGAGGCTTCGACGGCGAGGCTGTCGAAGCGCTGAAACCCCGGCAGCCCGCAGACGAGGCGCCCGCCGTATGGTGCTGGAAAGGGCTCGTTACCCAGAACCCCGGGCGAGGCGATGTCGTAGGCGAAGAGGCGCGAGGTCTCGGTGTCGGCGACGTAGACCGTCTTTTCGTCGGGCGACAGGCCGACGCCGTTCGGGCTGAGCATCGGATGGACCAGCTCGACGAGCTTCGAACCATCCGGCAGCGCGTAGTAGAGCCCGCCATGGTCGCGGTCGCGCGCCCGCCTCTTGCCAAGATCGGTGAAATAGAACCCGCCCTGGCGGTCGAAGACAATGTCGTTCGGGGCGGACAATTTGTGGCCGTTGCACTCGCTGTAAAGGATTCGCGTATCGCCGGTGCGCGGGTCGATGCGCTGGATGTAGCCCCCGCGGTAGTCCTTGGACGGGCCGGTCGACAAGAACCCGCCCTGCGCGTACTCATTGCCGCCGTTGTTGCACACATAGAATGCGCCGTCGGGACCGGTGGCGAGCCCGTTCGGTCCTCCGCCGGCGTTGCCGACCGGCGATTTCGTGCCATCGGTGGCGATGCGGGTCACCGCGGCGCCGGCGATCTCGCCCAGGACGACCGAGCCGTCGGCCATCGCCACCGGCCCTTCCGGAAACCGCAACCCGCTCGCGACTACGCGTATTTCGGCCATCGCGCTTCCTTCCCGATCGTTTGACCGGAGAATTCTGTCGCCCGATCTGGCGCAAGGTCAAGCACGCCCGCGAGCCATCCACGCGTCCATTGCCGCCAACGAGGGCAGGAGCGCGGCTTCGCAGACCGCGTAGACTAGGTTCGCGGATCGCGGCTTTTCGCGCCCTGCTGCGATGCCCTAACCTTTTGCCGGCGACAAACGTGGAGCGGGCGATCGTGGCAGCCGTCATGCCGGCCGAGAATATTGCCACTTGGCGCGCGATTTTCGCTGGGCTGTGCGCGAGCCTGGTCGGGGTCGGGTTGGCGCGTTTCGCCTATACGCCGCTGATCCCGGCTCTGATCGCCGCGCGCTGGTTCGCGCCGTCGGCCGCGGTGTATCTGGGTGCGGCGAATTTGGCTGGCTATCTCGGCGGCGCGCTGATTGCCGGGCCGATCGCGGCGCGGATCGGCGCCGCTGCAACGCTGCGGGCGATGATGATCGCCGCGACGGCAGCGTTTTTCGCCTGTGCTATGCCTTTGTCCTTTACCTGGTATTTCGCGTGGCGCTTCGCGGCGGGCGCATCGGGCGGGGCGCTGATGGCGCTCGCCGCACCGGCGGTGCTGCCGCAGGTGCCGCCCGCCCGGCGCGGGCTTGCCGGCGGCGCGATCTTTACCGGGGTCGGGCTCGGCATCGCCGCCTCGGGCACGCTGGTGCCCTTGCTGATGCGCGCCGGGATGGCGGCGGCGTGGCTCGGTCTCGGCGCCGTCGCGCTGGCGCTGACCCTGCTGTCCTGGACTGCCTGGCCGCATGGGCCGGACGTGTCGCCGACCATGGTCGCAGCACACCGCGCCGACCAGCCTCGAGGGTTGGCGGCGCTCTATGTCGTCTACGGCCTCAACGCCGTCGGCCTCGTCCCGCACATGATCCTGCTCGTCGATTTTGTCGCGCGCGGGCTCGGCCGCGGCATCGCCGCCGGCGCCCAATGCTGGGTGCTGTTCGGGCTGGG
>DATKHX010000105.1:0-8486 GCA_035510075.1 Allostellaceae bacterium | reverse complement strand
CGAAGCCGTGCTCGCAAGCCTTTATCGCAACGGCCGGCGTCAGGCGGAGTTGGCGCTCCGCGGGCAAGGAGAGCATCTCGCGGCCGATCGCCTGCCATCGGTATGCCCTTATTCGTTCGCCGATATTTGCCGGGACGACTGGTATCCCGATACGGCTGGGCAAAGTCCGTCGATCTCGCCCCCCGGTCCGACGACGGCCACCGGCCTGTCACGCCGTCGCACCCGGCTGTCAAAAGAGAGGTGACCAGCCATGCCGGATCGGCCTCGCTACGACGACGACTTCTACGCCTGGACTCAGCATCAGGCGGCGGTGCTGCGTTCGATGCCGGTGACCGACCACCGCTTCGACCGCGAGCACGTCGCCGAGGAGATCGAGGATTTGGGCAAGAGCGAGCGTGACGCGGTGCGCAGCCAAATTCGCCGCGTCATCGAGCACCTGCTGAAGCTCGCTCACTCACCGGCGGAGCTGCCGCGGTTCGATTGGATAGAGACCGTACTCGATGCCCGGCAGACGCTATCGGACAAAATGAGCGCTACGTTGCGGCGCGACGCGGAGGCAACGCTGGAGAAGCTCTATGCGGACGGCCGCAAGCGCGCCGCGACAAGTCTGCACCGGTATGGCGAGCCGGAAGCCGCCGCTGGCCTGCCGCAAGACTGTCCCTATTCGCTAGACGACATCTGCCGTGATGATTGGTACCCCGAACGCCCTGGAGCACAGCGATGACCCGTGACTTTGTTGGCTACGGCGGCGAGCCGCCGCACGCCGGGTGGCCCGGCGACGCCCGGATCGCCGTCAATTTCGTCATCAATTTCGAGGAAGGCTCGGAGCTCTCCTATCCCGCCGGCGACGGCGTGTCGGAGGGTGGGCTGACCGAGATGCTGGGCAGCGATCTCGGGGTCAGGGGCCGCGACCTCGCCGCCGAGAGCATGTTCGAATACGGCGCCCGTGCCGGGTTTTGGCGCCTCCATCGCATCTTCACCCGCTTTCAGGTGCCGGTGACGATCTTCGGCTGCGCCCGCGCCTTCGAGGCCAACCCGCCGGCGGCTGCGGCAATCGTCGCCGCCGACTGGGACATTTGCAGCCACGGCTATCGCTGGACCAATCATCCCGGATTGCCCGAGGACGAGGAGCGCCGGCAGATCGCCGCCGCGGTGGAATTGATCCGCAACACCACCGGCAAGACCCCGCTCGGCTGGTATTGCCGCTACGCGCCGTCGGAAAACACCCGCCGGCTGCTGGTCGAGCACGGCGGTTTTCTCTACGACAGCGACACCTACAACGACGAGCTGCCCTATTGGGTCAAGGTCGGCGACAAGCCGCATCTCGTCGTCCCCTATTCCTTGACCACCAACGATTCGAAATTCGGCCGCGGCGTGTTCGGCTCGGGCGATGATTTCTTCGCCTTTCTGCGCGACAGCTTCGACGTCCTCTACGAGGAGGGCGCCGACCGGCCGCGCATGATGTCGGTCGGTCTGCATATGCGGCTGACGGGCCATCCCGGCCGCGCCAAGGCGCTGATCCGCTTTATCGAATACTTGCGCAGCCACGAGCGTGTGTGGATCTGCCGGCGCGAGGACATCGCCCGCCACTGGATCAGCCATTTCCCGCCGCCGGTCTGAGCCGCTACCGGGGCGGCCGATATCCGTCGGTCAAGGTGTGCAGAAAAGCGACGATGTCGTCGATTTCAGCATCGGACAAAGGCGGCGGGTCGCCCGGGCGGCCGCCAAAGGGCGGCTCGGTCTCGACATTCGCGCGGTACCGCGCCGGCAGGTCGTCGAATTTGCGGACCTGCCCGGCAGCATCGCGCGGGTACCATTTCTCGGGGCTCGTATCCCGCTCGGCATAGAACGCGACCGCCTCGCGCAATGTGTGAACCGCGCCATTGTGAAAGAAGACTTGCCGGGTCGCGACGTTGCGCAAGGTTGGGGTCATGAACCGCCCGCAATACTCAGTCTGGTCGCGAAAATCGCGGCGCAACGGGCCGCACAGGCCGAGATCGAAATAGGCCGGGTTTTTATTTGCCGGGATCGCCGGGTTGCGCGGCACGCCCAAAGCCACCAAACCGTAATCGGTGAATTGCGGCGGGGTGCCGTCATTAGCCCGTTCGCTGATGTGGCAACGGGCGCAATTCCCTTTGGCGGGGTCCTCGAACAGCCGAAGCCCGCGCCGCTCGGCCGCGGCGAGCCCGGCCTTTCCCACCAGATAGGCGTCGTATTTGCTGCTGTAGGGATAAAATTCGAGGTAGCTCTGCTGATGCGCCTCGAACGCTTCGAGGGCTCCGCCGAAGGCGTTGCCCAAATCGGAAAAAACCGCGTCGCCGAACAGCCGGCGGAATTCATCCGCGTAACGCGTCCGCCGCAGTTTCTCGACAAACGCCGCCGGGCTGGCATTCGCCATCTCGAACGGCGCCAGCAACGGGATGCGCGCCTGGTTGCGGCCGCGGTCGACCCGGCCATCCCAGGTCAAGCCGCCGGTCGGGCCATTGTCGACGCTTTCGTCGCCTTCGTCGTCACTGTCGAAAAAATGTTCGGTGAAGGGCGGTGCGGCCTGCAGATACTCGAGCGATGGCACCGCGCGAACCCCGGATTGGCGCGTGTCCGCGCCGCCGAGCTGAACCGCAAGCGCATTCGGTGGGCCGAACGCGTTCCGCGGGCTGTGGCACGATGCACACGACATCCTCCCCGAAGCCGACAAGGACGGGTCGGAGAACATCTGCCGCCCGAGCGCCGTCAATGCCACGGCCCGGCGCTCGAGCTGCACACGATCGGTCGCCGCCGCGGGGATTGCCGTCGGCATCACGCCAAGAGCGAACAGGATCGCGAGCACCGCTCTTTCGTAGGGCTTCTTCCACCGCAGCCCGTCACAAAACTGAAGCATCGAAATGTCTAATCTCGGCGGCGCCCCCGCCGTGGAATCACGTGCGGGCTAGGGCGTGGTGGGGAGATCGTTTGTATGAAAATTGGCGCTGGGCTCGCGCTTGCTGCAGCGGTGACCATCGGCGCGACGGCGGCCGATGCCGCCGGGCCCGAGGCCGCCGGCGCGGGGCTCGACAAGATCGAAACCATCGTCGTCATCTATGCCGAGAACCGCAGTTTCGACAATCTCTATGGCTCGTTCCCGGGGGCCAACGGCCTCTCCGGCATCACTCCCGCGCAATACCGGCAGCTCGACCGCGACGGAACGGTGCTGAAGGAATTGCCGCCGGTCTGGGACGGGCTGACGGCCAAGGGCGTCGTCCCGCCGGTGACGCAGGCAGAGACCGAGCATCTGGCGAATGCGCCGTTCGCGATCGACGACCCGAAAGGTTTCAACACGCCGCTCAGCGTCGTCACCCACGATCTGTGGCATCGCTTTTACCAGAACCAGATGCAGATCGACGGCGGCCGTAACGACAAATTCGTCGCCTTTGCCGATTCGGGCGCGCTGGTCATGGGCCATTACGACGGCAGCAAATTGCCGCTGTGGAAAATCGCCCGGCAGTTCGTGCTCGCCGACAATTTCTTCATGGGCGCGTTCGGCGGCTCGTTTTCCAACCATTTCTGGCTGATTTGCGCCTGCGCCGGCAAATACCCCGATGCCGACAAGAGCCCGGCCAAGGCCTCGATCGCCGCGGTCGAGCCCGACGGCGTGACCCTCCAGATAGCCGGCAACTCGCCGAAATCGGCGCTCGACGGGATCCCCAAATTCGTCAAAGACGGCAACCTGTCGCCCGATTTCTATGCGATCAACACGATGCAGCCGCCTTACCAGCCGAGCGCGAACAAAACCCCGCCCGGCGGCAACCCCGCCTATGCCGATCCGGCAAAACCGACCACCTTGCCGCCGCAAACCCAGCAGACGATCGGCGATTTGCTGAGCGCCAAGGGGGTCGGCTGGGCGTGGTATGCCGGCGCCTGGCAAGCCGCACTCGACGGCAAGAACGCGGCCCCGGTGCCGAATTTCCAGTATCATCACCAACCGTTCAACTATTTCACCGACATGGCGCCCGGCACCAGGGCGCGCGCCGAGCATCTGCGGGACGGCGGGCTCGGCGGCAGCGCCTTCATCAAGGCGGTCGACGCCGGTACCCTGCCGCAGGTCACGTTCTACAAGCCGCAAGGAAACCTCAACGAGCATGCCGGCTACACCGACATATTGTCGGGCGACGAGCACATCGCCGATGTCATCCGACATCTGCAAAAAAGCCGGCAATGGGCGCACATGATGATTGTCGTCACCTACGACGAAAATGGCGGGTTCTGGGACCATGTGGCGCCGCCCAAGGGCGACCGCTGGGGGCCCGGTTCGCGGGTCGCGACCGTGATCGTCTCGCCCTTTGCCAAAAAGGGCTTTGTCGACCACACCCTCTACGACACGAGCTCGGTCCTGTTGCTGATCACGCGTCGCTTTGCGCTTCCGACGTTGCCCGGCCTCGCCGCGCGCACGGCCGCCCTTGCCGCCAACGGCGGGCCGCCCTTGGGCGACCTCTCCAACACTCTCGATTTGCCGGCGAAATAAGATTCGCAAAACGGCGGGCTGAACCTTCACTGCGCTTGCCTGGGGGACACTGCAAGGCAGGCTGACGAGGGATGAGCGAAGCGTTCAGCGGGTGCGAAAGGACCCGGAACGACATGGCTCGCTTCCGTGACGCGGCGATTGCACATCGCTGGACTAAAGTAACGGATCGGTGGGCTGGCTCGCGATCCGAAAATTCGTAAACAGAGTGTTACGATTTTAATTCGCGGTTGCGGCGGCGTCCTCTTGGTCGCAAAGCGCCCATGAGATGTTTCAAAGAAGGGTGATAGCTACCAAGAATAAAATTTAAGGATTATAGCAATAGAGCGAGGGCGCGCCGGCTACGGCTAGCTGAACCGTTGCCGCTCCCGCAAAAAGTTTTCAACAAGGAAAATCCATGGGCGGGTTGACAAGCCCGAATTGCCCTGTTTAGCTTGCGCAGTTCCTCCCTGTCCTACCCGGATAGATCGGCAACAATCCGGGACGACGCCAGTCTGCGTTCCCAATCCCATCCAATACAATTGGCATGGCGGCCACTCGCTTTGCCCGGCGGTGCGGGAGTGCCCCAACTAGAAGGAGACGCTGTCGGATGCCCTTGCGTCAGACGATCGGCATTTCCCTAGCGCTTGTGATGGCTTCCACCGTCGCGATGGCCAAAGCACCCGAAAAAAGCACCTCCTACCAATCGACCACACCCCCTAACGCCGAGCCTGTCAAATCGGGGAGCCGGTCCGGCAAATCCCGTTCCGCCTACAAATCCGCGCATTTCCGCTGGCCGTCGCGCCTGGCCTTTCACCGCGGGGGACGGTCCCGCTATGGGCGCGCCTATGCCGACCAAGACGGTTCGACGCCGGACGCCGATTGGGGACCGGCCCGCACCACTGGATATCAGGAGATCGGCCAGGCGGCGTGGTACGACCTCGTTGGCGCCCGCACCTCGAGCGGCGAACGGCTCGACACAGAGACGCCGACCGCGGCGCATCGCACATTGCCGCTCGGCTCTTGCGCCAAGGTGACGAGCCTCGACACTGGGCGCTCGGTGATCGTCAAAATCAACGACCGGGGCCCTTACAGCCGCGGCTTCATCATCGACCTGTCGCCGCGCGCCGCCGAAGAACTCGGGATGAGGCATGCCGGGGTCGCCGCCGTCGCGGTCGAGCCCGTAGCATCCGATGCCACAACGGGCAGCGCGGCGAACCCGACGGTCGCGGCCTATCGAGAGCAGGCCACGAATTTGACACGATAGTTCGTCCGGAATTGTCGCCGAAGCTGCTGGCGATTTCCGTGAGCAGGGGCCGGGCGGCGGCGATATCGCGGCCGTTGGGTCGCTTTATCCGGCCGAATTCCGCTCGAAGTATTCGAGATCCTCGGGGCGCGGCCTCCAGCCGGGATTGCTCGGCCATTCCCTAGTCCGGCCGGACATGCCGTCGCCGTAGCGCACGCGGAACAGCAAGGTGCGCTGAGTTCCGTTGACGTACTCGTGCAATTCGCCACGCGGGTGGACGACAAACGAGCCCGGTATGATCGCGATCGTCTCCCTCGGGGTGCGCATCGTGCCGCCGCCTTCAAAGCAGAAATAGATCTCGGTCGCGTCGGGATGGCAATGATAGGGGCTGGTCTGCCCCGGCTCCCAGCAGGCGACCGTGACATCGCCCTCGCCGGTCGTGCCGAGCACCTTTTCCATATGCTTTTTCGGGTCGAAAATCTGTTCGGTCTTCAGATTGAAGCTGTACATGGGCTGCCTCCGCGAACTGTCGCAGGCTAGGCCGCATGCCGGTGGTTCGCAACCGAGCCAGTGCCGGGTGGCCGATCCGTCATTGAAGCTTCAGGTTGCTGCAACAAAAGCCTCGCAATCGACCCATTAGATTGGCCTTCTTTAACCAAGAAGGGGGCCAAAAATGCGCATCCACGAACTCGCCCTGGGCGGCCTTTTGGCCACGACCGCGCTAGGTGCGTCGGCTGTCGCGGCGCCGCTCCAAACGGTGTTCGTCATCGCGATGGAAAACCACAATTTCACGCAGCCGCCTTCCGACACCTCGCCCGCGCAGATCTTGGGCAATCCGGCCGCACCCTACGTCAACAGCCTGATCACCCCCGGCAACACGAACGCGGCGATGACCTCGTTCGCGACGAATTACCAGAACGCCGCGGCCGGCGTTCACCCCTCGGAACCGAACTACATCTGGGCCGAGGCCGGTTCGAACCTCGGCAACGCGACCGACGCCGACCCGTCCCCGGCCAACGGCAACGTCTACAATGTGCCGCATCTGACCGGTCTGATGCAGCAAAAGGGCGTCTCCTGGAAATCTTACCAGGAAGACACCAACATGAACTTCGTCACCAACACCGTGCTGCCGCAGAGCCAGTGGACCGTGCCGCTCGCCAGCCAATCGGGGGTCAACTCCGGCTACACCAACCCGTATAACGGCAGCCACCAATACAACTACGCGCCGAAGCACGATCCGCAGGTGTTCTTCTCGGACACCAACAATCCAGGCTCGGTCTCGCATTACGCGCCGTTGCAGCAGCTTTCGACCGACCTCGCCAACAATACGGTCGCGCAATACAACTGGATCACGCCCGACCAATACAACGACATGCACAGCTCGTTGAGCGGCGGGTTCACCTATAAAGGCGTGACTTATACGGGCGACCAGGCGGCGATCGCCGAGGGCGACAACTTTCTGTCGCTCATCGTGCCGCAGATCGAGGCGTCGCAGGCATTCAAGAACAACGGCGCGATCGTGCTGTGGTGGGACGAATCGGAAGGCGGGGACGGCCCGCAATACACGATCCCCGAAATCATCATCTCGCCCGACGCCAAGGGCAACGCCTACTCCAACGCGATCGACTACACCCATTCCTCCGACCTGTTGACGATGGAGGCGATTTTCCAGCTGGGCCAATGCGTCGGCGGCTCGTGCAGCGCGAACAGCCTGGCCGACCTTTTTCAGCCCGGCGCGATACCAAGCGCGGTGCCGGAGCCGGCGTCTCTGGGCCTGCTCGGGATCGGCGTTCTGGGCCTTTTCGTGGCGAGCCGGCGCCACACTGGTGCTTTAAGGCTCGCCTGAACGCGCACTGGACGGCGGCGCGCCGCGGACTTAGCCTCCTCCAATCGAAACGGAGGCAAGCGATGACCCAGGCGAGCCGCTTTCGCGAATTGTTGCGCCGGGACGGCATGGTGACCGCACCCGGCGCCTATGACTGCATCACCGCCAAGCTGATCGCGCAGGCCGGCTTCGACGCGGTCTACATGACCGGCGCCGGCACCGCGGCGACCCTCGGCTATCCCGATTTCGGCCTGGTTACAATGTCGGAGATGGTCGGCAACGCCCGCCGCATCGCCGCCGCGGTCGAGCTGCCGGTGATCGCCGACGCCGATACGGGCTATGGCAACGAGCTCAACGTATTTCGCACCGTGCGCGAATACGAGACCGCCGGGGTTGCCGGCATCCACATCGAAGACCAGGGCTTTCCCAAGAAGTGCGGCCATCTCGACGACAAGGAGATCGTGCCGCGCGAGGATTGGCTAGCCAAGATCCGCGCCGCCATCGCGGCCCGCCGCGACCGCGATTTCATGATTATCGCGCGCACCGATGCGCGCGCCGTCGCCGGGTTTGACGAATCCGTCGCGCGGGCGAATGCAGCACTCGCCGCCGGCGCCGACATGGCCTTTGTCGAGGCGCCGCAGAGTTTGGAGGAAGTGGCGGCGGTGCCGCGGCTGGTCAAAGGCCCGTGCCTGCTCAACGTCGTCTACGGCGGCAAGACGCCCGACCTCGATCTGCGCGAGGCCGAACGGATGGGCTACAAGCTGGCGATCGTGCCCGGCCTGCTGGTCAAATGCGTCGTCGGCATCTGCGAGGAAAAGCTCGCGGAACTGAAGGCGATCCACCGCCACCCGACACCGCCCAAGGAAATGACGGTGCGCGAGATGTTTCAGCGCGTCGGCGCCGACGAATGGGACGCCCGCCGCAGCCTGTTCCGCAGCCCC
>DATKHX010000104.1:0-5421 GCA_035510075.1 Allostellaceae bacterium | reverse complement strand
CAGCATGGGCGATCTGTCGCTCGCGCTCGGCCTGGGATTTATCCTGATCGGTGTCAGTGTCGCCGTCAGCGCAACGATCTTTGCGCTGAGCACACGCGGGGGAGCACGGTTATGAGGATAAAGTCGACGGTCCTAGCCGGCGGGCTTGCGACGATCTTGGCCGGCGGGAATGGCTACGCAGCCGATCAGCCGGCATTGCAGTCGATCCTGCTGGCATCGACCACCTCTGTCGACAATTCGGGGTTGCTCCGCCACGTGATCCCGATATTCACGAAAGAGACCGGGATCGACGTCCGGGTACTGGCGCAGGGCACGGGACAGGCGCTCGCGACGGCGGCGCATGGCGACGCCGATCTGGTGCTGGTCCACGACCCCGAGGCCGAGCAGAAATTCGTCGCCGCGGGCGACGGCGTCGACCGCCGGCAGATCGCCTGGAACGACTTCATCATCGTGGGTCCGCGCGCCGACCCGGCGCATCTCGGCGGCGGCCGTGACGCGGTCGCGGCGCTGAAAGCGATCGCCGCCACCGCGAGCCCTTTTGTCTCGCGCGGCGACAAGAGCGGCACCGACGCGCTCGAACATAGGCTGTGGCACGCCGCCGCCATCGATCCGGCCACGGCGGGCGCCGGCGGGTGGTATCGCGACATCGGGGGCGGCATGGGGGCAGCGCTCAACATTGCCGCAGCGATGGGCGCCTACACGATCAGCGACCGCGGCACCTGGCTCAGCTTTGGCAACAAGCGCGATCTCGTCGTCTTGGTCGAGGGCGATGAGCGGCTGTTGAACCGCTACGACGTGATCCTGCTCGATCCGACAAAGCATCCGCAGGCCAAGCGGCAGCCGGCGCAGCGCTTTGCCGACTGGCTGGTCTCGCCCGAGGGGCAAGCCGCGATCGGCGCTTACCAGGTCAAAGGCGAGCAGTTGTTCCACCCTTCGGCGAACGCGCCGAAATAACCGCACGCGCTACTTCGCGGCCTGCCTCAAATATGCAATCAAATCAGCCAGTTCCTTCTTGTCCTCGATGCCGGGGAACGCCATGCGGTTGCCGGGGATAAACCCTTTCGGGTCGCGCAGGTACTTGGCGAGGGTGTCGTCGTCCCAAGTGACCCCCGACGCCTTCATCGCCGGGGAGTAGTCGAAATCGTTTAGACTGCCCGCCTTGCGGCCGAACAGCCCGTGCAGATTGGGCCCGACGGCACTCGGCGCACCCGCCGCGAGCGTATGGCAGATCCGGCACCTGGCGAACATTTGCTGCCCTGCTGCGAGATTGGCGGCATAACTCGCGGCCGCCGGGACGATGGTGAGCAGCAGCGCTGCCAACATGATCGCCGGTATCGGATGCCGCAGTTCGTTCATTGTTTTGGCGATCTTTGCGTCAGGCCACAAATCGGGTCGGTCGAGAGGAGCAAAAGATAATGATCGCGACCTATCATTGTCCCGCCTGCGGGCGCAAGCTTGCCGCCGATCGGCCGCGGTGGCGGTGCGATTGCGGCGGCCCGTTGGAATTGATGCCCGGACCCGCCCTGTCGCGCCGGGACATCGCCGCCGGGGAGGGCTCGCTGTGGCGCTATGCCGCCGCATTGGCGCTCTCAGCCCCGCCGAAGGTGTCGCTCGGCGAGGGCTGGACGCCGCTGGTGCGCCGCGACTGGCAGGGCGCGCCGGTCTATTTCAAGCTCGAGTCGCAAATGCCGACCGGCTCGTTCAAGGACCGCGGCACCGCATTAATGATCAACCACCTGATCGAAGTCGGGGTCGGGCCGATTCACGAGGATTCTTCCGGCAATGCGGGCTCCTCGATCGCAACCTACGCCGCCGCCGGCGGGATCCCTTGTCGCATCTATGTCCCGGCTGCTGCACCACGCGCCAAGCTGGTGCAGATCGCCGCCGCCGGCGCCGAAATCCGCATGATCCCCGGCACCCGAGAGGCCGTGACCGAAGCGGCACTCGCCGCGGCGGACGAAAGTTTTTACGCCAGCCACAACTGGCATCCGTACTTTATCGAGGGCACGCAAACCCTCGCCTTTGAGCTGTGGGAGCAGCTCGGCTTTCGCCTGCCGGACAATATCTTGGTGCCGACCGGCTACGGCAGCAACATCCTCGGCCTCGAACGCGGGTTCGACGCGCTCGAACGGGCGGGCGAGATCACCACAAGGCCGCGGCTCTTCGCGGTGCAGGCTGCCAACTGCGCGGCTTTCGCGGCGGCCTGGAATGCCGGTGCCGACGGCTTCGTGCCATTCGCGGCGAGTGCGACGGTCGCCGACGGGATCGCGACGATGCGCCCGGTGCGGCCGGGGCAGGTGCTACGCGCGTTGCGCCGCTCGCGGGGTGGGGTCGTGGCCGTTGCCGAGGACGAGATTGCGCCCGCGTTGCGCGCGCTCGGCGAGATCGGCCTCTTTGTCGAGCCGACCGCCGCCACCGCCGGCGCCGCACTGTCGCGGCTGCTGCGTGATGGAACGGTCAAGCCCGGCGAAACGACGGTGGCGGTGCTGACCGGCCACGGCCTCAAGACCGCCGAGCGCATCGGCGAGCTGCTCGGTATTCCGGCGAGCTGAGAGAACGTCCCGCGGCGAGGCGTGACGCGGCCTACCCGTGCTTCTCCTCGCTCTTTGGCGGCGGCTTGCCGCCATGCGCCGGGGCCGGCTGCGGATGCGGCGGCGGCGCTGCCGGATGCGGGGCGGCCGCGGCGGGGTGAACCGCGGCAGGCGCCGGATGCGGGGCGGGCGCCGGTGCCGGCGGATGCACCGCCTGCACCGGCGGGCGGGGTGCCGGTGGGCGCGCGATCTGCGCCTGGGCCGGCGGGTGCGGTGCCGGCGGAGCTGGCGGGTGCACGATTTGCGCCTGGGCCGGCGGGTGAGGCGGCGGGACGGCCGGCGGGTGAGGCGGCGGAGCGGCCGGCCGCGGCGCCGCAGCTGGATGGAGCTCGGCAGCGGGCGGCGGCCGCCGTTCCGGCGCTGCCACAGGCGGGTGGGTGGGGCCGGGAGCCGGCGGGCGCGCTTCGCGCGGCGCGGCCGTTCCCGGATGGGGTGGCGGCAAAGCGGCAGTGTTCGGCGTGCCCGGATGCTCGGGGTGCGCCGCGGCTGGCGGTTCGCCATGCTCGGCCGCGGCGGGTCCTGTTGCACCCGGTCGAGCAGCGCCCGGATGCGGCTCCCCCGGCGGCAAAGCGGCGGTGTTCGCCGGGTGCGCCACAGGCCCGCCGGGAAGGGCGGGGTGCCCCGGTTGCGCCTCGGCGGGCGGCCCGCCATGCGGCGCCGTCGCGGCGCCCGGCGGAACCTGGCCGGGCTGATTGCGCTCGGCCGGGCGGACTTCGCCGGGTCGCGGCGGCGGCAAAGCTGCCGTATTGGCCGGCCGCGCACCTGGGCCGCCGGGAGGAGCGCCGGGTGCGCCCGGATGCTCCTGCGCGGTCCCCGGATGCGGCGGCTGGCCCGATCCCGCGGGCGCGGGTCGATTGGGGCCGAGCGCCGCCGCGTTTGCCGCTCCTCGCGGCGGCCCCGCGACCGCGGCGTGCGCCACCACCGGCGTGATCTGCGGTGGGCGAACCGCGACCGGCGCCTTTTGCAACGCCGCCGGCGGAACATGCACGACCGCCGGCGCCACCGGTGCGGCACTGGCAAAGACTCGCTGTGGGACGACGGTTGCAAACCGCCGGTTGGCAAAATTGGCGTTCGCGACTTGCGGCGGCGCCGCGCCGTGCGCTTCGTTGATTACAGTGTTGTTGACGACGGTGTTGATGTTTTTGACGTTGGTGATGTTGACGTTGCGGATATAGGCGGTGTTGCGGGTATAGCTCGGCCAGTAGACCTCGCCCGGCGCCAGCGGAAACCAGCCGACCGCCGGCCCCGCTCCCGCCGACTCGGCGATCCCGGCCGCGGCCAGTCCGACAAAGGCGACGAGTGCGGGCGCATAGACCGGCTGCGCGACATAGCTGCCCGGGACCCAGCCCCAGCGGTCGTCGACATAGGCCCAGCGTCCATAATGAAACGGAGCGAAGCCCCAAGGCTGCTGGTCGACCCAGGTCCAGCCCCAAGGCGCAACCCATATCCAGCGGCCGTCGCGGTAGGGCGCCCAATCCGCCGGCGTCTGGCTCGGATACCATACCTGGCCGTATTGCGGGCTGCTCTGCCAGTTGCCGTAGGGGTCGAGGTCGGAATAGCCGGTCATCTGCGCCGAGACATAGTGAGGCGAGGCGAGGCGATTTTCCTGGTAGTCGTGCGCGGTGCACCATTGGACGAAGGCGTCGGAGCCCGCGCGCTCGGTGCTGACCGTCGCCGGGTTCGTCTGGCTCAGCATTGCGGCGTCGCCGCTATGGATGCCGAGATCGGTTCCGCCCCCGACAAAGCGCGCGCTGCCGGCAAAGACCGCGACGCGCGCCCCCTGATCCTGGCTGCCGGCGTTGATGTCGTATGAGCCCGGCTGCAGTAGCCACACCGCACCCTGCGGCACGTCGATCTCAAAGCTCTGCCCCGCCTCGAGCTGGCGCAGATGCAGGTGAACCCGACCCTGCGGCACGCCGAGCTGGGCGACCTGCTCGTTCAGATTGGTGACGTCGATTTCGGTGCCGCCATCCATGACGATCGTGCTCGGGCCGATCTGGATTTGCGCGCGAGCCTGTGGATCGGTCCAGAACGAGCCGCCGGTCGCGACCGGGTAATTGACGCCGGAGGCGGACCACTGGGTGTCGCCGGCGGTGTGAAACGCCAGATTGCCCGAGACATAGCTGACCGTGCCGACGCGGGCGGGCGGCTCCTGCTGGGCCAGCGCCGGCGGCGCGGCGGCGAGGCACAGGAGCGCGAGGACCAACCGGAGGCGCATGGACGCACCTATTGTGATTGCCTGACGGTAGCGCTAACGGCGCCAATATGGCGGGTTTGCGGCAAAAAAGGCCGGATGGCGGCGGTGTTCGCGCCGAGACCGCATGAGCGCAATTTTGCCACGAGGGGGGCGGGTTCGGGCGGGCCCCCTGGGCTCGGCCTCCGCCCGGCGGATGCGCAGGAAGAACGCGCGAAGTTTCGCTACGATCCCGCGCGTACGTAGCGGTGGCATTCGATGCGCATATGATCGCGGAAGTGCGGACGCAGCTTCTGGGTCCAGGGCGTGTCCGCAGCTTTGCGCCATTCGGCCGAGCGCACGATTTCCGGCGCCTCCAGGTGATAGAGCGCCACATAGCGCTGGGTGCCGCCGGTGCCGCGATAGCGGCGCGCGCACACCACCCCCGAGACCGAGCCCAATGCCGGGATGTGCTCTGAGTTGTACCACTCGTTGAATTCGCTCTCGTGCTCGGGTGCGACGTTCATTCCGATCATCATCAACGCCGCGGCTCGCGGCGGCGCCGTGCGGTCGCCGGGAAACAGCTGCTCACCTTCGTAGCGCAGGATACTCTTGCGGAACTTAGCGGTGCGCTTGGTCCAGGGCGACCCGTTGTCG
>DATKHX010000103.1:0-3562 GCA_035510075.1 Allostellaceae bacterium | reverse complement strand
GTGTCTAAGGTTTCAGCAGCAATTTGCCGATGACGGCACCGCTTTCGAGCATTTCGTGGGCGCGCGCGGCTTCGGCGAGCGGCAGCCGGTCATGGATCAACGGCCGGATCTCGCCGGCGGCGAGATGGCCGAGCAATACCTTCATCGTCGCCGCGCGGATGTCGGGGCGGTCGTCGAAGGTGTGGATCGTAAACAAGCGCAGCGCCGGGCTCGCCGCCGAATTGGCGCGCATCGCCGGCACCAGATCGGCCTCGGGCGGGCCGTCGAGCCGGCCGTAAGAGATCACCATGCCGAGCGGCGCCAGCATCGTGAAGTTGCGCCCGAAACCCTTGCCGCCGATCGGGTCGAGGATCAAATCGACGCCGCGCCCGCCGGTGCTTCGCATGACCCGCGCGACGACATCCTCGGTGCGATAGTTGATCGCCAGGCCGGCGCCGAGACCGGTCACGGCGAGCGTCTTGGCGTCCGAGCCAGCCACCCCGATTACGCTCAGCCCCGCAAGCTGGGCGAACTGCACCGCAGCGCTGCCGACGCCCCCCGCGGCGTTATAGACCAGCACCGTCTCGGCCTTGATGCCGCGCGCGGCACTGCGCAGCAGGTGATAGGCGACTTGGTAGTTCGACAGGCAGGCTGCCGCTTCGAGCGAACAGCCAGCCGGCAATAGATACGCCGCCCGCGCCGGCACCGCGATGTATTCGGCATAGCACCCGGCGCGCACCGGCAGGTCGCGGGCGCTGACAAAGACGGGCTGGCCGATGGCCGGCGCGGTGACATTGGGGCCGTGCGCCGCGACCGTGCCGCTCATCTCGATGCCGGGGATCGCCGGCAAGGGCGGCATCCAATTGTAGGCGCCCTTGCGCACCAGCACCTCGGGCATGCTGACGCCGATCGTATCGGCTTTGACCAGCACCTCGCCGTCGCCCGCGACCGGTGTGGGCAGCTCGACATATTCGAGCGCTCCGGGTCCGCCCGGTTGGCGCAGCAGGATCGCCTTCATGCCGGCACTCGCGGTTCGGCTCAGCTTTCGGCGACGATCGGGTTGCGCAATACGCCGATCCCGCCGATCTCGACCTCGACGACATCCCCCGGCTTCATCCATAGGGGCGGCTTGCGGGCGAAACCGACGCCTTCGGGCGTGCCGGTCGAGATCACATCGCCCGCCACCAGCGGCGTCCAGTCCGAGCAGTACGAGATCAGGGTGGGGATGTCGAAGATCAAGTCGTCGATCCCGGTGTGCTGAACCTCCTGCCCGTTGAGCCGCGTCGCGAGATGGAGCCGCGTCGGGTCGGGGATCTCGTCAGCGGTGACGATCCACGGGCCAAAGCCACCAGTGGCGTGGAAATTCTTGCCGGCGGCGATCGAATGCTTGAACTGGATGTCGCGGATCGAACCGTCGTTGAAGAGCGTGTAGCCAAAAACGTGCGACAGCGCGTCGGCCTTGGCGATATGGCGGCCGGGCTTGCCGATGATCAGCGCCAGCTCGCCTTCGTAATCGAAATCGCCCGAAATCTTCGGGCACACCATCGGCTGGTCGTGCGCGACCAGGGTGTTGACGAGGCGCAGAAAGACCTGTGGGTTTTCCGGCGGCGCCCCGCCCGCTTCGGCGGCATGCGCGCGGTAGTTGCGGCCGGCGCAGATGATCTTGTCGGGGTCGGTGATCGGCGGCAGCAATCTCGCCTGCGCCAAAGTGAAATCGGGTTTGGCGATCTCGAGGTCGGCAGCAAGGCGGCCGAGCGCACCGCCGGCGATCGCGGCACGCAAGGTCGGATAGCGCTCCCCGAGCCGGCGACCCAGATCGACGATGCCGTCGCCAACGACAACGCCGTAGGAATTACGTCCTGACGCGTGAAAGCTGGCAAGCTTCATAGCGATCCCTCCGCGAACGGTGTCGGCCATCATACCGTGGGCCTGGCGCCGCGGCTGAATATTCCGATCGCCGGCGCCGCGCGCGGCTATGAAATCGGCGCCTTCTTTGGGCGCCGATTTCATAGTGCTGTGAGAGTTAGCGGGTGTGCCGCGGCGCTCTTGAACAGGCCGCGGCACCCCGAGTTGAAGGAGCTACGGAGTCAATCGTCCTCGCCGGCCCGACAGAAAAAAACCGGCAGGCCGCGACCCAGGGTCGGATCCCATTCCTTGCGGACTTGGCCCTCGACCGAAAGACCGCTGCCGGTTGTTGCGCTGTGTCTGCGTCCCTCAGACGCCGCTTCCGTCCTTATGTCGCTGGCCAAGTCATCGCCCGGTGTTTTGTCGCGGCGGTGCCAACGACGCAGATGTTTTTCAATCGAACGTTGATCCATGCTCGATCCTCCCGGGGCAGGGTCTAGGCCAAGTGCGTAGACAATTGCAACTCTTTTGGTAAATACGATGAGATCACAGCGGCTTGCCTGTTGACAGCCATACGAGAACGTATATGGCGGACGAACCCTTGACGCTATGGACGATCGGGCATTCGACCCGTCCCGTCGCCGAGCTGATCGATTTGCTGGGTCAGGTTCCGATCGATCTGCTCGTCGACGTGCGCTCGGTGCCGCGCTCGCGGACCAACCCGCAATTCAACTTCGATGCGTTGCCGGCGACGCTCGCCGGGAGCGGCGTCGGGTATCGCCATCTGCCGGAGCTCGGCGGCTTGCGCGGTCGACGTAAGGACGGGTTGCCGTCGCCCAATACCTTGTGGCGCAACGAAGCCTTTCGCAACTATGCCGACTACGCCGCGACCAGCCCCGCCTTCCGCCAAGGGCTCGACGAGCTCACGGCGCTCGCCCGCGATCATCGCGCCGCGATCATGTGCGCCGAGGCGGTGTGGTGGCGCTGCCACCGCCGCATCGTGACCGATTATCTGCTGGTGTCGGGCGTCGCGGTCGCACACATCCTGGGCCTGAACAAGATCGAGGCGGCGACCCTGACGCCCGGCGCGTGCCCGCTATCCGGCGGGACGATCCTCTACCCGGCGCCAGCGGAGGCGCAGCTCTCGCTGCTATAGTCTGAGCCGACCTGCCTCAGCCGGCCGCCGGCGTCACTCTGCCGCCACCGCCGCCTGTTCTTGCTCCGCCGCTGTCGCGAAGAACCGGCGCCCAGTGGCGCGCTGGTTCTCATAGATCGAGCCCTGGTATTCGGCCGGCGGCAACGGCAGCCGGACCGGAACCGGCGCCAGCCGCGGTGTCGATGTCGGCGCACCAGCCAGCAGCAATTCGTCGAACTTCTCGATCCCGTCCTTGAAACCGAGCAAGGGCCAGGCATCGGCGGCGCGGTACTGAAACAGCAGAAACCGCCGCTCCTTCCCGGAAAAATTGGTTGCCGAGCCGTGCACCGCGCGGACGTGATGCACCGTGACCGAGCCCGCCTTGCCGAGGCAAGGTGCTGCGCGCGACACGTCGATGCCGCAGGTGTGCGGGTCCATGGCGCCGCAAAACCGGCCGTCGGTGCCGTGGTGATCGTAGACCGGACCCAGATGGCTGCCCGGGACGATCATCATCGGGCCGTTTTCGAGGTCGCAATCGTCGAGCATGATCCCGATCGCGGCGAGATCGTCATTGGTGTGCGGGTAGAAAGCCCAATCCTGGTG
>DATKHX010000102.1:0-8776 GCA_035510075.1 Allostellaceae bacterium | reverse complement strand
GGCGGTCGACCACGGCGACGCCGGGGCCGCGACAGCGTGGGGCTGGTACCGGCCCAACGTCTACCAGATGATCCCGCAGGACGCGCTTCAGGGCGACCCCAAATGGGCGATCGTGCCGCGCACCGATACCAACGCGCTGCCCGCCCAGCCCACCGCCATCCCCTCCGCCGCCGGCGCCACCTGAGCCCGCCCGCGCAATCCTGCGGCAACACCCTCCGCGTTGGCGCCGCAGTCGGCGCCAACCTCGGTTCCTCGAGGTTGAAAGGCCTGTGGCGCGCCGCAGCCGCTCGCGCTAGCGGAACATGCGGCCTTCCGGGGGGAGGCCGAGCAGGATCTGGCCGACGGTTTCGAAATGGACGGGGCGGCCCTGACCTTGCTGGGTCCCGGCGTGGATGTCGCGCAGGCGGCGCTCGAACGGGTTCTCGTTGAAGATCGCGGTGGCACCGGCGGCGCTGTAGACCGCGGCGACGACCTCGCGCGCCTGCTGGATCGCCCAAGTCGAGGCGAGCCTGAGCCGGGCATGCTGATCGGGGCGGAAATCGCCGTGGCACTCGGCCTCCTCCCACATCTCCTCGAGCGTCTGATGGATAAAGGCGCGGCACGAGCGCAGCCGGGCCTCGCATTGAGCGACTTGCGACTGGATCACGTTGTTGTTGCGCAACGGGTTGCGAGCGCCGCGCGGAATTTTGTCGCGCGCCAGCACGATGAACGCTTCGAGCGCGCCGCGGGCAATGCCGAGGGACACGTTCGAAAAGCCCATCGCATAGACCATGCCACTGGTGAATTTGTAGAGGAGGCCGGGCTCGCGCCGCTCGGCCGAATTGTCGCGCGAACAGGTGTATTGCTCAGGCACGAACAGATCCTCGACCGCATAGCTGTCGCTGCCCGTGCCGCGCAGGCCGATGACCTGCCAGTTGTCGATGATCTCGGCACTCGTTTTCGGGAACAGCACGGTGCGCACAAAGGGCCGGCCGTTCGGGTTCATCCGCGGCGTGCCGTCTTCTTCAAAGATCGGGACATGCGCGCCGAGCCAGGTTGCGTGGCGGCTGCCGGTCGCGAAGCCCCAGCGCCCGGTGACGCGGATGCCGCCCTCGACCGCGATGCCGCGGCCGGCGTTGGGCAGGTCCGGCCCCCAGGCGAGAATACCGTGGCGCGGTCCGAAGATCTCGCGCGCGACCGCCGGGTCGAGATAGGGAGCCGTCATCGAGCAACCCGAATTCTGGCCTAAAGACCAGGCGGCCGAGGGCTCGGCCTTGGCGATTTCTTCGAGCACCTGGACGTAGGTCAGTGGATGGAGCTCGGCGCCGCCCAGCGAGCGTGGGATCAGCAATTTGAAAAAACCACCGTCGATCAAGGCCTCGACAACGCGCGGCGGCAGCTGACGGTGCTCCTCGATTTCGTCGGCGGCGCCTTCGAGCAGTGGCTTCAGCGCCCGCGCGCGTTCGATGTAATCGGCGCCGGGGGTCTCGGGCCTGGCCAAATCGAGGTCGATCGCCGCCATTTTTCTTCTCCCTTGGCCGCCGAGACGGATGCCGCCGCCCGGTGTGCTTCGATCCGAGAGGATAGCATCGCTCGATTGCCGGCCGCGACGATTTCCGCGCCACCCGCGCTCGCCTGCCGCGCCAATGCCCGCGGCTTCAGCCTGAGCCGGTGAGCGGACGCCACCACCGCCAGGTCAACAGCATTGTCAAAAGGCCCGCGATCCCGGTCGCCGCGACAGCCCAGGAGGCGCCGACCAAGCCCGCAAGCACACCGATCTGGATGAAGCCGACCAGGCCGACGCCGATACACACCGACAACACGCCATAGACGCGGCTGCGCATCTCGGGCGGCGCCGCCAAATAGACGAGGGTCGCCTGCATGATGCTGAAGCAGGCATTGGCGATGCCCGTCAAGAGCAATATCGATCCGGCGACGAGCGGATAAGGCGCCAACGCAAAGATCGGCACCAGCAGCAGATAGACGAAGACGCCGCCGACATAGAGGCGCGAGAACAAGGGCTGTCTGATAAAAAACGCGATCGCGACGGCGCCGCAAAAGGCGCCGACCCCGGTCATGCTCGACAGCATTCCGATGCCGACGGCGCCCAGCCCGAGCCGGTCGTGGCCGATCACCGGGATCATGCTGGTCGACGGCCAGGCAAACACGTTGGAGATGACGGTGATCATCAGGACCGCAATCAGCCGCTGGTCGCGGCGCACGAGCGCAAGCCCTTCGACGATCCGCGCCAACACGCTCTGCGAGCCGGTCGGGATCGTGGTGTTGCGATGGCGCACGCGCAATGCCGCGACGAGGGCTACCAGGTAGCACAAGACGCTGACGCAAAACGCGCCGCCGATGCCGAACGACGCCAATAGCACGCCGCCGATCGTGGGGCCGACGATCTGGCTCGCATTGTTGGCGCCGACGTCGATCGACATCGCGGCACTCATGCGCTCGTGTCCGACCGCGTCGCCGATCATCGTGCGCCGCACCGGGTTGTCGGTCGCCCAGCCGATGCCGTTGCAGAAAGCCGCGACCGCCAGATGCCAGACGGCAAGCTTGCCGGCCCACGCCAACAGCGCCAGGGTCAGCGAGGTCAGCGCCATCGACAGCACCACCACGACGAGCACCGTGCGCCGGTCGAACCGCTCGGCGAGGGCGCCGATCACCGCGCCAAACAAGGCCATCGGCAGCATCCGCAGCATCGTCAGCGCCGCGACCACAAACGGCGAATGGGTGTGCTGATAGGCGAACACCGCGACCGCGAGCATTTCGAGCCAGCGCACCGCGAAAACCACCAGGCCGACCAGCCACAACCGCCAGAAATCGGGGGCATCGATCAACCAGGCGCGGGGGCTTGGACGAGCGAATGCGAGGCTTGCGGCATAGCCCTTCGCGGCGGCCGCGGGCGAAAACCGCCGCACCCGCGGCCAGCGCACCATGCCGCTCATTCGCGCCCTCCGACCCCGTTTCCGTCCCGTCGCGCCGGAGAGATCTGCTCCCGCGCAGCATCGCCATCTTCCGACGATCAGGCTGCCCGATGCCGGCTTGCCGCAGGCTTAGCAGAGAATCGCCGGTTGGGCGATTCTGAGGCAGAATGTCGGATCGAAATAGCGCTCGGCCGTTGAGCACGATAATCGATGGGCATCGCTCCGCCCGGCTTGGTGTTTGCAGCGTCTGATCGAGCGACCCTTGCAGGAGGCAGCCATTTCGACCGAGGTGGAACTGAAGCTCGCTGTCGAGACCACCGATTTGGCCGGCATCAAGGGTGCCCTGAGTGCGCTGGCACCGGGTTCGGTCACGATTTCACGGACCCTCGTTTCAACCTATTTCGACACCCCCGATCGCATGCTGCGACGCGCGGGGTCGATCCTGCGCGTGCGCGGGCAAGACGGGCAATTCACCCAAACACTGAAGACCGAGGACCCCGAGCGGACGAATCTGCTGGCGCGCGGCGAGTGGGAAGACCCGGTCTCCGACAACCTGCCGGATGCTCGCGCCCCTCAGAGCGGGCCGCATCTGCCGGACGGCATTTCCGCCGCGCTGCGCCCGGTGTTCGTGACCGAGGTCGATCGCGCAGCGATCGAGATCGAGCCCAAACCGGGGACGCGGATCGAGGCAGCGATCGACCAGGGCATGATCCGCGCCGCCGACAGCGGTCGCGCCGAGCCGATCAGCGAGGTCGAGCTGGAGCTTAAGGAAGGTGATCCGGCGGCCCTCTACGACCTCGCGCTCGACTTGCTCGAAACCGCGCCGTTGCGGATCGATCTGCGCAGCAAGTCGGAGCGCGGCTACCGGCTCGCCAACGGAGATGTCGCGGAGCCGTCGGCGGTCGCGGCCGAGGCGGTCGTCCTCGCCCCGGAAATGACGGTCGAAGAGGCATTGCAGCGCGTCGGGGGCGCCTGTCTTGCACATTTTTTGCGCAACGAGCCGGCCGCGCTCGCCGGCGAAATCGAAGGCGTCCACCAGATGCGGGTGGCGATGCGGCGGCTGCGCTCGATGCTCTCCGCGGTAAAAAGAATGCTTCCGACAGCAGAGCACCGATGGGTTTCGGACGAGGTCGGGGTGCTGACCGGCGCGCTCGGCCCGGCACGCAATCTCGATGTCTTTGCAACCGAGCTGTTGCCGCCGGCGCGCGACGAGGCGCCCGGCCAACCAGGCTGGGACGAGCTGACCGCGGCAGCGGAAGGCGCGCGCGCCGAGGCTCATCGCCATGTTGCCGACGAGATTCTCTCGCCGTTACATACCGCGACCACGCTGCGCCTGTTGCGCTGGTTCGAAGGGCGCGGCTGGCGGCGGCATCAGACCGACGAGTCGGACGAAGCGCTGGCTGCCGCGATCGGCAAGGTGGCACCCGCCGTGCTCGATCGCCGACGGCGTTCGGTGCGCAAGCGCAGCCGGAATTTTCGCCAGCTGTCGGCACGCGGCCGGCACCGCGCGCGCATCGCGGTCAAAAAGCTGCGCTATGCGATCGAATTGCTCGACAGCCTTTATGACCGGCGCGACGCGCGGCCTTTTATTAAACGGCTGAAGCAGGTGCAGGACGAGCTTGGCCATGCCAACGATGTGCGCGTCGCCTACACCCTGGTTATCGAACTCGGCCGGTCGGCGACGCGGGTTGAGCCGATAGCCGATGCGGGGGCGCAAATGCTCGCGCGGCACGAGCGAGCGCTTGCGCTGAACGAGAAGAAATTGCTCCGCCAACTGCGGCGACTGAACCACGCCCGACCTTTCTGGCGCGACTGACGTGCCGCAGGCGTGGGCGCTTGCGACGGCCAGCCCCCGAGTGGACCGAAGCTCAGTCGGCGGCCGCCCCGGCCGGGATCGGGCAGGTCACACCGGTGCCGCCGAGCCCGCAATAGCCGCGCGGATTTTTTGCCAGGTATTGCTGGTGGTAGTCCTCGGCAAAGTAAAATGGCGGGGCGTCTGCGATTTCGGTCGTGATCGCGCCGTAGCGGGCGGTCTCCAGCCGCGGCTGAAAAACTGCACGCGAGGCTTCAGCGGCGCGCCGCTGCTCGGGCGAAAAGGTGTAGATCGCCGAACGGTACTGGGTGCCCCAATCGTTGCCCTGGCGCATGCCCTGGGTCGGGTCGTGGTTCTCCCAAAACAGCTTCAGCAAGGCCTCGTAGCTGGTGAGCTTAGGGTCGAAGACGACGAGCACCGCCTCGGTATGTCCGGTGCGGCCGCTGCACACCTCTTCGTAGGTCGGGTTTGGCGTCGAGCCGCCGGCATAGCCGACCGCGGTGACCCACACCCCCGCGGCCTGCCAAAACACGCGCTCGGCGCCCCAGAAGCAGCCAAGCCCGAAAAGCGCCTTTTCAGAGCCGGCAGGATAAGGGCCGTCCAACGCATGGCCGTTGACGAAATGCCGCTCCGGCACACTCATCGGCTCGGAGCGTCCCGGCAGGCAATCCTCGGCGCGGGGAACAGCCAGCTTGTCACGCATGAACGGCCACATGTCGCGCATCCCCTTTCGTGTGGGTTCCGCCGGCATCGGCGAATACCGTGTCGATGTAAGCAGGGGCCCGGCACGAGCCAAGGGTTGCTCGCCGGGCTTTCCGCCGTCGGCCATCGCTCGGTTGCGCCGATCTGCCGCTCGGCCAGAGGTGGAACCGAATTATGGTTCTGGGTGTAGGGTGGCCGGCGGCATCACGGTCGAGTTTGCATGCCCGGGCAGCCAGCCCTGCCCCGAGACTGCTTTGGCTCGGCCGGGGGGCCCGACATCTCCAGGCAAACGGGAGCGGCAATGTTCAGAGGGTTCGTGCTCGGTGTGTTGGCGGCGATCGTCGTCGCCGCCGTCGCAGGCTACATCGTGCTGCGCAACGGCGTTATTCCGGCCAACGCGGACGGCAAGCCTCTCCCGCTGGAGACCTGGGCGGCGAAGACATCTCTGGATGCAACGCTGAGGAGCGAGGCGCCCACGGGTCCCAATCCGGTCACCCTGACCGACGCAAACCTGATCGCCGGCATCGGTCTTTTTGGCAAGCACTGTGCAGTTTGCCACGGCACGGCGAAAGGCGGCGCCTCGGCTACGGCGATCGCGAAGGGGCTATATCCGCCGCCGCCGCAGCTGGCGACGGACGGTGTGGAGGACGATCCCGAGGGCGTCTCCTTTTGGAAGATCAAGCACGGCATTCGCTGGACCGCGATGCCTTCATGGAAGGATACCCTCAACGACCAGCAAATCTGGACCTTGGCGCTGTTCTTGAAGCACATGGACAAGCTTCCGCCGGCCGCCGAGCAAGCCTGGCAGCAAGTCGCGAACTGAAGCGAAGCCCAACGCGATACTCGTCGCCGGTCACGGACGCTGTTGTCAGACGAACGCCGACGCGCTATTAGAACCCGGCGAGCCAAGGCCGGAGGGGACGGACACCATGGCGTTACCCAGCTTTAACAAACTCGTCGCGCCTGTCGCTAATCGGGGAGGCCGCGGCGCACCACTAGCGTGCCGCGTCGTCCTGTTGATCGCGCTGCCGGTTCTGATCGCCGTCGGACCGGCGATTGCGGCGCCGGCCGGCGCGGCCGACGCGAAGGCGACCGCCTTTATGAACCACTTGTGGAACCGCGCGCTCGAGCTCCTCAACAAGAAAGCCCCGGCGGCCGAACGGCAAGCTCAGTTTCGCGAGTTGTTCCACAATGACTTTGATTCTCCGGGGATCGCGCGATTTGTTCTTGGGCGCTATTGGCGCACGGCGAGCCCCGAGGAGCAAAAAGAATTCCTGAAGCTGTTCGAAGAATATGTCGTTTATGTCTATACCGCTCGCCTCTCGGATTTTGAGGGCGAGCAGTTCAAAATCAATGGGGCACGGCCAGACCAAGGATCGGTTATCGTCTCGACCGACGTGATCACGCCGGGGGCACCCACGCCGCTCAAGGTCGACTGGCGGCTCGTGAATGATGATGGTGCGTACAAGATCTCCGACGTCATCGTCGAAGGCGTCAGCATGCTGGTGACCCAGCGTTCCGAATTCGCCTCGATCATTCAGCGCCACGGCGGCCAGGTCCAAGGCCTGCTGGACCTGATGCGGGAGAAGACGGCGAGCACCGCACAATAACACGCAAGTGTCCGGCGCCTCCGAGCGCCTCGCTGCCTCCCGGCGCTGCTTTCAACAGAACCCCAGCCCGACGGCATGCCGGGATCGCCTGCGGCGGCGGGACAAGACAACGCGCGCCCGCCCGAAGAGTTCGGCGACGGGTGTCTGTGCGCCGCGAGAAAAGCTCAAAAGCGCGTAGAGCTGGCCGTCATTTCCGCGGCACGCCGGAACCAATATCAAGCCGCAACCAATATGTGGATGGCCTGCGCCTCACCGGGCCTGGCAGCGGGGATCGGTCTGGTCGTCCCGATCCGCGCAAATTTTTAGGTTTGTGAAAGTCCGAAACCCTCACCCGTAGCTAGAACGGGATGTCGTCGTCGAGGTCGTTGACGGGGCGGCGGGGGGCGCCGCGGCCGGGCATGACCGGGGTGACGCGGGGCGCGGGTTCGTCGGCGTAGGCGTCGTCGAAATCGCCCTCCATCGGTGGGCCGCCGCTAACGCCGCCACGGCCGCCGGCGCCGTCGAGCATCGTCAATTCACCGCGAAACTTCGGCACCACGATCTCGGTCGTGGTCCGCTCCTGGCCGCCCTGGTCGGTCCATTTGCGGGTCTGCAAAGCCCCTTCGAGATAGATCTTCGAGCCCTTGCGTAGGTATTTCTCGGCGATCTCAGCGAGCCGCTCGTTGAAGATCACGATGCGGTGCCACTCGGTGCGCTCCTTGCGCTCACCGGAGGTCCGGTCGCGCCAGGTGTCTGAGGTCGCGACGGTAAAGGTGGCGATGCGGTTGCCGTCCTGCGTCGAGCGCATTTCCGGGTCGCGCCCGAGATTGCCAATCAAGGTCACTTTGTTGAGGCTGCCAGCCATGGGGTCTCCGTACTTCCGTGGTCGCCGGGAATACCCATCTTATCAAGTCCGGCGAATGTTCCCACTTTATTCTTAACTTTGGGAAACAGCACATGACTTTTCTCTCACCAATTGGCGACCTCCGCGGCGACAGCGAGCCCGGGTCGCTCGCCACGTCGAGCACGGCGCCCGAGGATATGGCGCTGTTCGATGCCTACTCCCGCGCCGTTATCGGCGCCGTCGACAAGGTCGGCCCGGCGGTCCTCCACCTGCAGGTGACCGGAGCCAAGGATGGAGCCGGCGGCGCCGGCTCGGGCGTGGTCTTCACCCCCGACGCCTATGTCCTGACCAATAGCCACGTCGTGTCGGGCGCGCGCAAGATCGAGGCCGCCTTTCCCGACGGCCGCAGTCTTGGCGCGAGCCTGGTCGGCGACGATCCCGACACCGATCTCGCGGTATTGCGGCTCGACGGCGACACCTCGACCTTCGCCCGGCTCGGCGATTCGCGGCAATTGCGGGTCGGCCAGCTGGTGGTGGCGATCGGCAACCCGTTCGGCTTTCAGTGCACGGTCACGGCCGGCGTCGTCAGCGCCCTCGGCCGGTCGCTGCGCACCCGCTCGGGCCGGCTGATCGACAGCGTGATCCAGACCGACGCGGCCTTGAACCCGGGCAATTCCGGCGGGCCGCTGGTGACCTCGTCCGGCGAGGTCGTCGGCATCAATACCGCAATCATCGGCATGGCGCAGGGCATCTGCTTTTCGATCTCGGCAGCGACGGTGGAGTTCGTCGCGGCACGACTGATCCGCGAAGGCCGGGTGCGGCGCTGCTATATCGGTGTGGCCGGGCAGAACGTGCCGTTGCCGCGCCGCGTCGTGCGCTTTCACGAATTGCCGCGCGAGACCGCCGTGCGGGTCCA
>DATKHX010000101.1:0-4239 GCA_035510075.1 Allostellaceae bacterium | reverse complement strand
AATTAAAGGGAGAAGGGCGGCAAGTGGGGGACTGGGGATGCGGACGGGTCGGCCGGTGGCGAAGATTGACCTGTCGGCCGAGGTTGCCAGCGTCCTGGAAGGCTACACGCAGCGGCGCAAGACGGCGCAAGCCTTGGCGTTGCGGGCGCGGGTCGTGCTCGGCTGCGCCGCGGGTCTGAGCAACCAGGCGGTAGCGGCGCGCGAGCGGGTGACGCCGCAAACCGTCGGCAAGTGGCGGCAGCGCTTTATCGAGCGTGGTCTCGACGGCCTGCTCGACGAACCGCGGCCGGGTGTCCCGCGTAAGATCGACGACGCTAAGGTCGAGAGTGTCCTCGTGCAGACGCTGGAGAGCCAGCCGCCCGCGGCGACGCATTGGAGCACGCGCAGCATGGCGCGGCACAGCGGCATCTCGACTTCCAGCGTCGGGCGCATCTGGCGCGCCTTCGGCCTGCAACCGCATCGCAGCGAGACCTTCAAGCTGTCGCAGGACCCGCTGTTTGTCGACAAGGTGCGCGACGTTGCCGGTCTCTACCTCAACCCGCCCGACCATGCACTGGTGCTGTGCGTCGATGAGAAATCGCAGATCCAGGCGCTCGACCGCACCCAACCGCTGCTGCCGATGCGGCCCGGACAGATCGAGCGGCGCAGCCACGATGACGCGCGTCACGGCACCACCTCGCTGTTCGCCGCGCTCGACATCGCCACCGGCCGGGTCATCGGCCGCTGCTACCAGCGCCACCGCGCGGTCGAATTCCGCCGCTTTCTCGCCGCGGTCGAAGCCGCCGTGCCGGCCGGTCTCGACATCCACTTGGTGCTCGACAATTACGCCACCCACAAGGCGCCGCCGGTCAGGACCTGGCTGGCCGGCCACCCGCGCTATCACCTGCACTTCACGCCGACCAGCGCTTCCTGGTTGAACCAGGTCGAACGCTGGTTCGCGTTGCTCGCCGACAAACAGATCAAGCGCGGCGTTCATCGCAGCGTCCAGGAACTGAAGTCCGACATCGCCGCCTTCATCGAGGCCCACAATGACGACCCCAAGCCGTTCATCTGGACCAAGACCGCCGATGCCATCCTCCAGACCATCGCACGATATTGCTCTGACACACTCGCGATCCACGCCCCGACTTGTTAAGCGAATCTCTGACTCGGCACACTAGTCTGCCGCAGATGCGTATCCGCGTCTTGGTGATCACCGGCGCCCGCCAGCCGTTTTCGAGACCACGACCGGTTTCGGGGGCACCCTCGGGCCGCGAGCCCGGATTGTCAAAGGACCCGATGCGCGATGGTGCGCGCCAGCACGGCCCTCATCATCTCGCCCGACACCGTGATCAACGGATTCGAGCGGCTCACTGAACAGAGTGGGTCGGCGAAACCAGTTTGCCGTACGGGGTCACCTGACCGAAACGGCGTAGCCCTCGGCGTGACAGACATTGACCCCGTGGCTAACGAGGTCCGACCCGTCGTCGAGGACCGTCCTCACGTCGATCCGACAGTTGCCGTTTCGATCGTCGACATCGATCAGCACAGACCCGCCGGGCGGCAGGAAGTCCGAGCCGAGCAGGTCCACCTGCCAATTGCGGGCGCCGTCGTCCGAAATATAAATTTCGACGATCGGCTCATGAGTATTATTGGTCAGCAGGACATGTCGCTCGCCGCCGCGGGCGGGAGGCCCGGTGGCGCTCTGAAACAGGAACAGCAGCGATGCCGCCGCCAGCGCGGTGCCTGAAACATTAAGCATCTTAATCTCCGGCAATTGCCCAGCGGGATCGTCAAAAATCCGTCCGCTGGATGCGGCTTAAGCTGGGGTCGGACGTGCCGGTTCGATGTGAATTGCTTCACTGGTCCGTCATTTTCAGGTTATTTTTAATTCGCTCCCTAGCCGTAACCCTTCGTTTGCAAGCCTCCGGGACGACCGGCCCTGCCGGAGAGCAAAGCCGGACGCCCTCGGGCGGCATTGTCGGGACATTTGAGCGCCTTCAAAAACCACGCTGCCGTCTCAGCCGGCGATAGCTGTCGCCGTCATCGATGTCCTCCAGGGTTTCGACATATCTGACCGTGACGCCATTGGGCAGGCCGGAAAGCGTGTCGGCGAGCGCATGCGGGGATGACCAGCGGACCCGCGCGAACAGCGGCGGCAACCGCGGCCGCCGCCGGGCGCCGACGAGCCAGAACCCGCCGTCAGCGGCCGGGCCGAAGACGAGATCGCATTTGCCGAGCAGCCGAAAAGCGGCGGCGATGTGGCCAGCCGCGATCGCCGGGATGTCGCCGCCGATCAGCACCACCGGCCCGGGGGGTGCTGCGGCGATCGCGCGCCGCATGCGGGAACCGAGGTCGCCGCGGCCTTGAGGCAGTGTCTCGATCCCCCGGCGCCACTGCCGCGCCGCCGGAGCTGCGCGGTCCGGCGTCACCGCGATCCGGCACCTCCACCGCACGTCGCTCGCCAGCCGACGCAATAGCCGGGCGATCATCAACCGCTCGAACCGCAGCGCCGCAACGTCGCCGACCTCTCGCGCCAGCCGACGCTTGCCGCGCCCGAACGCCGGCGCACGGACGAACATCACGAGATGCCAGCGCATCAACCATAGAGCCGGGCGATGCGCTCGGGCGCCATTCCGGCGAAATAGAGCGACAAACAGAAGAGGTTGCGCACCGGGCGGCGCAGATATCCGTCGCGCCGATAGCGGCGGGCCGAGGCGACGCAGCGGGCTCCGATGCGCACCATCCGGCCGCGGCCGAGGCGGCGAACCAGATCGACATCCTCCATCAACGGCAGCGGCGCGAAACCGCCGACCGCGTCGTAAAGCGCTCGGCTGATCAGCAGACCCTGGTCGCCATAAGGCAATGCCAAGGTTTGACAGCGCCACGCGACGATCCGTTCCAGGCGCCGGGCGGCCGGCGTCGGGTCGTCGAGGGCGAAATCGAAATACCCGGCGCGGCCTTGCGCCCCCGGCTGCGCGACGAAATTCGCGGTCGCCACCGCCCATCTCGGTTCCAAACGACAATCGGCGTGCAGAAACAGCAGCCATCCTCCTGTTGCGGCGGCGGCGCCGGCAGCAAGCTGGGTTCCGCGGCCGTGCTCGGCGATGATGGCCCGTGCGCCCGCCGCCGAGGCGATGCCGGCAGTGTCGTCGGTCGAGCCGCCGTCGACGACGACGATCTCCCGCACCCTCGCAACGGCGAGCCCCGCCAAAGTCTCGGGGAGCTTCTCAGCCGCGTTCAGGGTCGGGATCACGATTGAGACTTGCAAAAGTTCTTGATACGTTCCGAGAACTCCACCATAATTCCGGTATGATATCGAGCATGGATATGCCGAGCATGGATATGCCGAGCATGATAGCGCCGCGCAAGGGCCGGGGTGCGGCGAGCAACGAAAGCGGCCGCTTCGAGGTCGAAAAACGCATCGTCCTCGACGATGGCTGGGGGTCGGCGGACGCCGAGCCATTGCCGCTGACCACCACCCTTTCGATCGACTCGACGCGGACGATCATTGCCCGCAACGAGTCGCCGGATATCGGCTTCGACCGCTCGATCAATCCCTATCGCGGGTGCGAGCATGGCTGCATCTATTGCTATGCCCGCCCGAGCCACGTCTATCTCGGCCTGTCGCCGGGTCTCGATTTTGAAAGCCGTCTCTTCTACAAGCCGCAGGCCGCTTTCCTCCTTGCCGCGGAGTTGCGCAAGAAGGGCTATGCCTGCCGGCCGATCGCGCTCGGCAGCAACACCGACCCTTATCAGCCGGTCGAGCGCAAGCTCGGGATCACCCGCTCGATCCTCGAAGTGCTGCGCGATTTTCGCCATCCGGTGACGATCGTCAGCAAGTCGGCATTGATTCAACGCGACCTCGACATCCTCTCGGAGATGGCAAAACAACGGCTGGCGATCGTCACGATTTCGGTCACGACGCTCGACCGCACACTGGCGCGGGTCATGGAGCCGCGGGCGGCCACGCCGGAGCGCCGGCTCGAAACAATCGCGGCGCTTACCGAGGCCGGAATCCCGACCGGGGTGCTCAGCGCGCCAATGATCCCGGCGCTCAACGACGCGGAGATGGAGCATATCCTCGAACGGGCGCGCGCCGCCGGCGCCACCTCGGCCGGCTATACCCTGCTGCGCCTGCCGTTCGAACTGAAGGCGCTGTTCCGCGAATGGCTCGAACGCCATTTCCCGGACAAAGCCGTGCATGTGCTGTCGCTGGTCGCCCAGGCCCACGGCGGCCGCCTCTACGACTCGGCCTGG
>DATKHX010000100.1:0-3657 GCA_035510075.1 Allostellaceae bacterium | reverse complement strand
CACGGGGCCATTGTCGACAGTGCGCCAAGCGGACGAGATTATTACCGAATTGCACCTGCCGTTCTGGCCGGAGCATCGGCGCTGGGCCTTTCAGGAATTCGCCCAGAGGCAGGGTGATTTCGCGCTCGCCGGCATCGCCCTTTTTTATGACCGGGATCGGTATGGCCGAGTGCGCGATGCGCATGTCGGTGTAATCGGCGCAAGCAATCGGCCGCAGCGGCTGAGGAAGGTGGAGACATTGCTGAACGGCCACCCGGTCGACGAAGATTTGATCCGCGAGGCGGCCGCCGCCGCGGCGCAAACGATCGACCCACCGGAGGATTTGCATGCCGGTGCCGCCTATCGCCGTGCCCTCGTCGCAACTCTCGTCGAGCGCAGCTTGCGCGCCGCGGCTCAGCCGAGGGGCTCATAATGCGTGTGATGTTCCAGCTCAATGGCAAGCCAGTCGAGGTCGATGTCGAGCCGCGAATGCATCTCGCCGATTGCCTGCGCGACGAGTTGCGGCAGACCGGAACCCATCTCGGATGCGAGCATGGCGTGTGCGGCGCGTGCACGGTCATTGTCGATGGGGCCGCGGTCCGATCCTGTCTGATGCTCGCGGTTCAGGCCGAGGGATGCACAGTGGTCACCGTCGAGGGTCTCTCGACCGATGACGCTTTGACGCCGTTACAGACCGCCTTCCGCAAGCATCACGCCTTGCAGTGCGGCTTCTGTACGCCCGGCATGTTGACCACCGCGCACGCCCTATTGACCGAGGAACCGGATGCCGATGCCGACCGCATCCGCGCGACGCTGTCGGGCAATCTGTGCCGATGTACCGGGTACATACCGATCGTCGAGGCGGTGCTCGAAGCACGCGCCGCTTACCGCAAGACCGACAAGCCATGATTGGGACCAACCGTTACATCGGCAGCCCGGTCCAGCGAGTCGAGGATCTGCGCTTTCTGCGCGGCCGCGGCGAATTTGTCGGCGATCTGAGGCGCGAGGGCATGCTGCATGCCGCGATCCTGCGCAGCCCGAGCGCGCATGGCCGCCTTCGCGGAATCGACACAACCGCCGCGTACGCCATCCCCGGCGTGCGCGCTGTCATCACGGCAGCTGAGATCGGGGCGGTCCCGACGATCCCACTGCGCCTTCTGCCCTTGCCCGGAACCGAGCGGTTTCTGCAGCCGGTTATCGCGGTGGACCGCGTGCGCTATGTCGGTGAGCCCGTCGCGGTCGTCTTGGCCGACAGCGCCGCACTCGCCGAGGACGGGGTCGGGGCGATCGCGCTGGACATTGAAGAGCTGCCGCCGGTGCCGAATCGCCGAGCTTCGGGGCGACACGACATCCTGTTGTTCGAAGAGAGCGGCACCAATCTCGCGATGGCCTTTATCGCGGTCAGCGGCGATGCCGACGCGGCATTTCGCGAGGCCGCTTACGTCAGGCGCGAGTGTTTTCAGGTGCAACGCTACACCGCATTGCCGATGGAGCCGCGCGGCTTACTCGCCGAGTGGGATGGGGCGCAGGGACGAATGACCGTGCTCGGCGCCGCCAAGGTGCCATTCTTTAATCGCGATACCTTGGCCGCAATGCTCGGGCTCGCTCCCACGCATGTCGATCTGATTGAAAACGATGTCGGCGGCGGCTTCGGCGCCCGCGGCGAGTTCTATCCGGAGGACTTCCTCATCCCGTTTGCCGCCCGGCATATCGGTCGCCCGGTCCGCTGGATCGAGGACCGCCGTGAGCACCTGACCGCGATGAATCACGCGCGCGAGGCGGATTGCGAGATTGAGATCGCCTGTCGCCAGGACGGCACGATCCTCGGCCTGCGTGGTGAGGTCTTCATCGACCTCGGTGCCTATGTTCGCACCAACGGCCTGATCGCGCCGCGCACTCTCGCGCAATTCTTCAGCGGTCCCTATCGCGTCCCGAACATGCGCATCACCGCGACGGCGCTGCTGACCAACAAGACACCGGCCGGCACCTATCGTGCACCCGGGCGCTACGAGGCATCCTTCTTTTGCGAGCGGTTGATCGAGTTGGCGGCAGGCGACTTAGCGATCGACAGCGCCGAGATGCGACGGCGCAATCTGATCAGCGCCGCCGAGATGCCGTATAAGCTCCCTCGGCTGGAACCCGGTGGCCCGATGGTAGACACCGAATGTGACAGCGGCGACTACGGCGAGGCGCTCGACCGCTGCCTGGCCGAGTTCGACTGGGCAGAAAAGTGCAAACTACAGGGCCAGCTGATAGACGGCCGCTATCACGGCGTCGCGGTTGCCTGCTTTATCGAGGGGGCCGGCGCCGGGCCCAAGGAGACGGCACGGCTCGAACTAGCGTCGGACGGCACGGTGGCGGTCTATGTCGGCTCCGCCGCGGTCGGGCAGGGCCTTGAAACGGTGATGTCGCAGATCGCAGCCGATACGCTCGGCATCCCGCTCGATCGGGTGCGCGTGTTCCATGGCTCGACCCCTTATCTCGAAGAGGGGTACGGCGCATTTCACTCGCGCTCGACGATCCTCGGCGGCTCGGCGGTGTTCGAGGGTGCGAGGGCATTGTTCGAAAAGGTGCGGGCCGCAGCCGCCGCTCGGTTCGGCGGCTCGACCGAGGAGATAGAGCTTGTCGATGACCGCGCCCGCATAAGCGACGGCCGCTCGGTTTCCTTCGCCGAACTCGCGGCGGACGGTTTGCGGATCGATGCTGCCTTCGCGAACAACAACAAGCTGACTTACGCTTATGGGTCGGCGGCGGCGCATGTGGCGGTCGACCCCGGGACGGGCCGCGTCGAGTTGCTGGACTATCTCGTCGTCGAGGATGTCGGCCGCATCGTCAACCCGCTGACGTTGCACGGTCAGGCGATCGGTGGGGTCGTGCAGGGCCTTGGCGGCGCCTTCATGGAGAACCTCGTCTACGACGGAAACGGGCAGTTATTGACCGGCAGTTTGGCCGACTACCTGATCCCGACGGCGACCGATTTCCCGGCAATCCACGCTATTGCCCTCGAGAACCACCCCTCGCCCAGCAACCCGCTCGGGGTCAAGGGCGCCGGCGAGGGCGCGATCATCCCGGTCGGCGGCTTGATAGCCAATGCTGTCGCCGCAGCGTTGTCCTCGGTCGGCGCGCAGCCCAATGAATTACCGCTCTCGCCACCGCGCGTCTGGCGATTGGCAAACCCATCCTAACGAGGAGAGTGATGGCACTGGTACCATTGGCGACGAAGGGCAACTACTTTCACGTTTATGATTTTCGGGTAAAGGCCGGCCGCGGTGACGAGTTTGTCGAATTGTTCAACAAATTCGATTACGGGGACAACAACCCGTTCCACCGCTCGCGCGCCCAGGTCAAGGACGGCGTGCTGTGTCGCGACGCTGCCGATCCTGATCATTTCTACCTGATCGGCGAATGGGCGGATATCGAGGAGCACCGCCGCATTCGCGAATTGGTGGCGCGCGAGATCAAGCCGGAATTCGTGCAGCTGATCGAGGGTGGCCATTTCGTGCCCACTTATGCGCAGATCGTGTCGATGACGCCGCAGGAGGTTCTCGACAAGTCGCAGCAGCAGTAGTCGGCGGCATCGGGCCTTTTACACCAAGTGATCTGAAACACTGAGCCAGGAAGCTGATTGAAGATTTATGCCCGCCGAACTCAACTTATCCAAACGAACCGTTCTAGAAA
>DATKHX010000099.1:0-3140 GCA_035510075.1 Allostellaceae bacterium | reverse complement strand
GCAACGCGCGGGGCGTGGGCATGTGGCTCGTCTCCTTTAACCCCGGTCCTCTCCGTTCCAAACCGACCCGGCGGCAGTATTTTGTTTGGAATTGAAGCAGGAGTCGATCAGCTCCAGGCTGCTTTTTCGGACATTGTGAAGTCGATCGCGGCATAACGCCTGAAATCGTGCCGACGCCCGCTGGACAATGACGGGTAACCGCGGGCGACATACCGACCGATGGCAGCCGCATCGGTCCCACAACGATGACTTGGAAGGGCTGGGCGATTCGCACAGCCGCAGTGCCGATGCCAGTCCAAGATCAGGGACGGGGCGATCGCGGCTCGCATCGGGGACGAATGCGGTGAGCAGTCGCCATCGCCGCTCAGCCCTCGTCCCGCGGCTATCGCCTTGAGCCGCCGATGGCAGCGCCAACCCGCGGCCGCGGCCCCGACCGCATCGGACCCGTCAACAAAGACACGCGGCGCTGCATCCGCGGGACGGCGTTGCTATATTCGAAGCCGATGTCCGATCCCGCTGTCCTGACGTTCCGGCCGGCCGACGCAATGGCCCCCTATTTCGCCGCGCTCAACGACGCGCAGCGCAGCGCGGTCGAGGCGGTCGACGGCCCGGTCCTGGTGCTGGCCGGCGCCGGCACCGGCAAGACCCGCGTCTTGACGACGCGGCTCGCCCATATCCTCGCCACCCGGCGGGCGTTTCCGTCCGAGTTGCTCGCCGTCACCTTCACCAACAAGGCGGCGCGCGAGATGCGCGAGCGTCTCGAAGGCATGATCGGCCGCGCCGCCGACGGGCTTTGGCTCGGCACCTTTCACGCGATCGCGGCGCGCATCCTGCGCCGCCACGCCGAGGCGGTCGGCCTCAAATCGAGCTTTACGATCCTCGATACCGACGACCAGATCCGCCTGTTGAAGCAAATCCTTCAATCCGAAAACGTCGACGAGCGGCGCTGGCCGGCGCGGGTGCTGCTATCAGTCATCCAGCGCTGGAAGGATCGCGGCCTCGGCCCCGAGAAGGTGCCGCGCGGCGATGCCGACGGTTTTGCCGACGGTCGCGCGATCACGCTTTACGAGCGCTATCAGGAGCGCCTCGCGACAGTCAACGCGGTCGATTTCGGCGACCTGCTGCTGCACAATTTGACACTGTTCACCGCGCATCCCGACATCCTCGCCGAGTATCACCGCCGCTTCCGCTATGTGCTCGTCGACGAGTATCAGGACACCAACGTCGCGCAGTATTTATGGCTGCGGCTGCTGGCCCAGGCGCGGCGCAATTTGTGTTGCGTCGGCGACGACGACCAGTCGATCTATAGCTGGCGGGGAGCGGAGATCGGCAACATTTTGCGCTTCGAGAGCGATTTCCCGGGTGCGGCGATCATCCGCCTCGAGGAAAACTACCGCTCGACCTCGCGCATTCTCGCCGCCGCTTCCGGGATGATCGCGCACAACAGCGGCCGGCTCGGCAAGACCCTGTGGACCCAGGCCGATGACGGCGACAAGGTCGTCGTTCGCGGTGTCTGGGACGCCGAGGAGGAAGCGAGCTGGGCCGGCGACGAAATCGAGGCGCTGCAGCGCCAGGGCCACGCGCTGAGCGAGATCGCGATCCTGGTCCGCGCCGGTTTCCAGACCCGCGAATTCGAGGAGCGCTTCATCGCGCTGGCCCTGCCCTATCGCGTGATCGGCGGCCCGCGCTTTTACGAACGCCAGGAGATCCGCGACGCGCTCGCCTATCTGCGCCTCGTCGCCCAGCCGGCCGACGATCTTGCTTTCGAGCGCATTCTGAACACGCCGCGCCGCGGCATCGGCAGCGCCACTTTGCAGCAGCTCCACACCTTGGCGCGCGACGAGCGGCTGCCGTTGATCGAAGCAGCGCGGGCGTTGATCTTGGGCGACCGGCTGCGCCCGGCGGCGCGCAATGCGCTCGGCGCGTTTGTCGCGTCGCTTGATCGCTGGCGTGCCGAGGCCGATCGCGTCTCGCACACCGACCTCGTGCAGAGCGTGCTCGACGAATCCGGCTACACCACGATGTGGCAGGCCGACCGCTCGCCCGACGCCGCCGGGCGTCTCGAAAACCTGAAGGAATTGGTCGTGGCGATGACCGAGTTCGAGAACCTCGGCGGGTTTTTGGAGCATGTCAGCCTGGTCATGGACAACGCCGCCGATGCTGCCGGCGACATGGTCAATTTGATGACCTTGCACAGCGCCAAGGGGCTCGAATTCGACACCGTGTTTCTGCCGGGCTGGGAGGACGGGCTGTTCCCGAGCCAGCGCGCGATGGAGGAGAACGGGCTCGCGGCCCTCGAGGAAGAGCGGCGCCTCGCCTATGTCGGGCTGACCCGCGCGCGCCATCGCGCCTATGTCTCGTTTGCCGCCAACCGCCGCATCCACGGGCAATGGCAGAGTGCGATCCGCTCGCGATTTGTCGACGAATTGCCGGCCGAGCATATCGAGTTCGCCGCCGAGCCCGGCCTCGATGCGCGAGCTTCCGGGTTCGCGACAGGCGCCTGGGGCGGTACATTCGATCTGCCGCAGGCGCAATCGAGCACTCCTTGGTCGGAGCGCCGCCGGCCTTTGTTGATCGAGAGCGGCCCGGTGCCGCGGCGCGGCGCCGAAATCCGTCGGGTCGGCGGATTTACGGTCGGCGACCGCGTCTTCCACCAGAAATTCGGCTATGGCGCCGTCACCGCCGTCGAGGACAACAAGCTCGCGATCTATTTCGACCATGCTGGCGACAAAAAAGTCCTCGATGCCTATGTCGAGCACGCCTGAGCGAAACCGGGATCGCGGCGTGTTGCGCCTGTTTGCTCGTCACATCGGCGAATGCCGGTGCCCACACCGCGTTCGGTACCGGGGTGCACCCGGATGGCGGACGAAAAATCAGCCGGCAACGGCGGAGAGCACCGGCATCGTCGAGCGGGCGGATTGTATCCGCGCTACGCTTGTTGCCGCGCCCTTGGGAGCGGCAAAGGCGGAGAAATCGGCCGGCCCAACTCGTCTTGGCTGGGCTAGTGTGCCGAGTCAGAGATTCGCTTAACAAGTCGGGGCGTGGATCGCGAGTGTGTCAGAGCAATATCGTGCGATGGTCTGGAGGATGGCATCGGCGGTCTTGGTCCAGATGAACGGCTTGGGGTCGTCATTGTGGGC
>DATKHX010000098.1:0-7602 GCA_035510075.1 Allostellaceae bacterium | reverse complement strand
TTGCTCTGGGCGAGGAAGCGCTCGATCAGCGGCAGATAGTGGCCGAGCCGGGCGCGCCAGCGCGCGGGCTTTTTTAGCGCGGGCCGGGCCTCGATCGCGTCCTTTCCGGCTCGCTCCGCAATGAGAGGATTTGTGGGGTTTTGAATCCGATCCCGGCTGCGCTACGATGGCCGGTCGCGTTCAATCGGATGGTATGCCGGCCGTGCAGAAGCCGCTCGACAGCGGGGAAGCGGTCGGGAGTGGCGCCGCCGCTTCCGTAACGGCAAAGCTCGCGCGGAGCTCCGTCGCACTGGTAGAACCTTCGAGCATCGATGCTCTGACCGCAGCCAGCCGCCCGCAACGGCGCTTCGCCCCTCGCCTCGGCCCATCGATCGCGGCGCTCGATCTCGGAACCAACAATTGCCGGCTCCTGGTGGCGCGGCCGGCCGGCGGCGGCTTTCGCGTCGTCGACGCCTTCTCGCGCATCGTGCGTTTGGGCGAAGGGTTGACCGCGACAGGCGCCTTGTCCGAGGAAGCGATCGCGCGCACGCTCGAAGCGCTGAAAGTTTGCGCTGCCAAAATCGCGTCCCGGAAGATTGTCAGCGGCCGCTACGTCGCTACCGAGGCCTGCCGCCGCGCCGCCAATTGCGGGGAATTTCTGGCGCGCGTCCGCGAAGAGACGGCGCTCGACATCGAGATCATTTCGACCGCCGAGGAGGCCCGGCTCGTCGTTTACGGCTGCGCCCCGTTGCTCGATCCGCGCATCCCGTATGCCGTGATCTTCGACATCGGCGGCGGCTCGACCGAAATCGTTTTGGTGCGGCTGGAAGGCGGCCGCGACCATCGCCAGCGCCGTCCGCACATCTTGGGTTCGATGTCGCTGCCGCTCGGTGTCGTGACCTTGACCGACCGTTTCGGCGGCGAGGTCTCGGCCGCCACCTACCGCACGATGGTCGAGGAGGCAGCGGCATCTCTCGCCCACTTCGAACGCGGCTACCGCATCCGCCGCCATATCCGCACCGGCCGGGTGCAGATGCTGGGCAGCTCGGGCACGGTGACGACCCTGGCCGGAATTCACTTGGCGCTGCCGCGCTATATTCGGGCGCTGGTCGACGGCAGCAGCCTGACGTTCGACCAGATCGCGGCGGTGTCGGCTTATCTCGCCGGCCTCGATCTCGCCGGCCGCGCTGCCAGCCCCTGTGTCGGCCGCGAGCGCGCCGACCTGGTGTTGAGCGGCTGTGCGATCCTCGACGCAATCTGCGAAACCTGGCCCGTTGGGCAATTGAGGGTCGCCGACCGCGGCGTGCGCGAGGGGATTCTGTTCGATCTCGTCCAGGGGTGACGTGGCGAAAAGCGGGCGCGGTTCCGGCGAGCGGCCGCTCGCGGTGCGGGTGCGCAGCGCCGGGCGGCGAAAGCCGTCCTCGGCCGAGTGGCTGAAGCGCCAGCTCAACGACCCCTACGTCGCCGCTGCGCGGCGCCAGGGGTACCGCTCGCGTGCCGCTTTTAAGCTGATCGAGCTCGACGACCGCTTCCATCTGTTGCGGCGCGGCGCGCGGGTTGTCGATCTCGGCTGCGCGCCGGGCGGCTGGACCCAGGTCGCGGCCGAGCGCGTCGGGCGGCATGGCCTTGTCGTCGGGGCCGATCTCGCGGAAACAGCGCCGGTCGCCGGCGCCACCCTCTTGCGTGCGGATTTGAACGATCCGGCAGCGCTCGCAACGATCAGGCAGGCGCTCGCCGGCAGCGCCGATATCGTGCTGAGCGACATGGCGCCGGCGACGACGGGTCATGCCGCGACCGACCATCTGCGGATCGTGGCGCTGGCCGAGACCGCCTTCGCCGTCGCCGAGGAGATCCTCGAACCCGGCGGAATTTTTGTCGCCAAGGTCTTCCAGGGCGGGGCTGAGGGCGCATTGCTCGCCCGCCTCAAGCGCTCCTTCACCGAGCTGCGCCACGCGAAGCCGCCCGCGAGCCGGGCCGAATCGGCGGAGACCTATGTTGTGGCAAAGGGATTCCGCAGATGACGCGCTCGGACGGCAAAAGAGAGCCCTTGCCGCTACGGATGTGTTCATCGTTTGTGGGCTGTGTTTTGCTCTCAGCGGCTGAGGTATAGCTCCGAGGCTTGGACCGTCGAGACGTCCAAAGGAGACGGTTGCGGCCGGGATCGAGGCATTGTCGGCGATATAGCTGGGAGCGGGCGGCGCATCACGGACGAGCAGCCTGCCGCAGACTGAGCAAAGGAGGCACGCGGGCGATGGCCGGCACGTTTGACACCGTGCGCGCCGCGCGGCGTCGCAAGGACGCCGGAGCCTCCGAACCCGTGGCCGAGGCGATCGCCGAGATCCTCCGCGAGAGCCGTGATTTCGATCTCTCTCAGCTCGCCACCAAGACCGATCTGGAGCAGCTCCGGCTCGCTACCAAATCAAAGCCGATCTGGAGCAGCTGCGCCTCGCCGGCAAAGCCGATCTCGCGGAGCTGAAATCCGAGGTGCTGAAGTGGGTCGTCGGCCTCATGAGCGCCCAGACGGCGGCGATCATCGGACTGGTGAAGCTGATCCCGGGGCATGCCTGAAGGGGGCCGCGCCTTCCCGAACGCACGGGTGAACCGCGCGGACCGGAGCCTCGGCGCAAACCGCCGAATCGGCTGAGATCCAACTCGTGGCGAAAGGACTTCGCCGGGGGTGCAACCCCGTCGCCGCGCCTATATCTGTGCCCATGGTTCTTGACCGCGGCGCGTTCATGTATCATGCGCCGTCATCGCTAGGAGGTGCCGATGGAGATCCGGCAGGCGCTGACATTCGACGACGTTATGCTGGTCCCGGCCGCCTCTGCGGTGCTGCCCGGCGACACCGACACCCGCACCCGGCTCACACGCGAGATCGAGCTCGGCATCCCACTGGTTTCGGCGGCGATGGACACGGTGACCGAAAGCGCGCTGGCGATCGCGATGGCCCAGGCGGGCGGGATCGGCGTGATCCACCGCAACATGTCGGTCGACCAGCAGGCCGACGAGGTTCGCAAGGTCAAGAAATTCGAGGCCGGTATGGTGGTCAACCCAGTCACCATCCATCCCGACGAGACCTTGGCCGACGCGCTGCGGCTGATGGCCGACCATCGGATTTCCGGCATTCCGGTCGTCGAGCGCGGCTCTGGCCGGCTCGCCGGCATCTTGACCAACCGCGATGTTCGCTTTGCCAACGACCCGCGCCAGCCCGTCGCCGAGCTGATGACCAGGGACAAGCTCGTTACCGTGCGCGAGAACGTCGCCACCGACGAAGCAAAACGTCTGCTGCACCATCACCGCATCGAAAAGCTGGTGGTCGTCGACGAGGCCTATCGCTGCATCGGGCTGATTACGGTGAAGGACATCGAGAAGGCCCAACGTTTTCCGACAGCCTGCAAGGACGAGCACGGGCGGCTGCGCGTCGCCGCCGCGACCGGCACCGGCGCCGACGGGATTGGGCGTGCGGAAGCGTTGTTCGCCGCCGGCCTCGACGTGCTCGTCGTCGACACCGCCCACGGTCATTCGGACCGGGTAATCGCGACGGTCCGCGAGATCCGCCGCCTGTCGAATTATACCCAAGTCATCGGCGGCAATGTTGTGACGGCCGAGGGTGCGCGCGCCCTGATCGAGGCCGGGGCTGACGCAGTAAAGGTCGGGGTCGGCCCGGCCTCGATCTGCACGACTCGAATGGTTGCCGGTGTCGGGATACCGCAATTCACCGCGATCGTCGACACGGTCGCCGAATGCCGCAAATTCGACGTGCCGGTTATCGGCGACGGCGGCATCAAATTTTCGGGCGATCTTGCCAAAGCAATCGCCGCCGGCGCCGATTGCGCGATGCTGGGCTCGCTATTTGCCGGCACCGACGAAAGCCCGGGTGAAGTGTTTCTCTATCAGGGCCGCAGCTACAAATACTATCGCGGCATGGGTTCTATCGGGGCGATGGCGCGCGGCTCGGCCGACCGCTATTTCCAGCAGGAGGTGACGAGCACCTTGAAGCTGGTCCCCGAGGGGGTCGAAGGCCGGGTGCCGCATAAGGGACCGGCCGGCAATATCGTCCACCAGCTGATCGGCGGGCTGCGGGCGGCGATGGGCTACACCGGGAACCGCACGATCGCCGAGATGCAGAAGAACTGCGCTTTTGTCCGGATCACCGGCGCCGGGCTGCGCGAGAGCCACGTCCACGACATCGCAATGACTCGCGAAGCGCCGAACTATTCGGTCGACCCTTGAGATTTCGCAATGGAATATTTGCGGCGGATACTCGTCGCTCTTCGGCCTTGCCCGTCTCCCCGCGCGCGGGGAGGGCCGGGGTGAGGGGACGACCAACGGCTTCTGCCGAGCCCGCTTGACCCCCGGGGCTCAGGTCGCTGCCGCGATCGACATCCTCGCAACGATCGAGATTGGCGGGCGTCCGGCCGACGACGCTGCCGCCGACTATTTCCGGCGGCGGCGCTATATCGGCGCCAAGGATCGGACACAGATCGCCGGGCATGTCTATTCCGCGCTAAGGCATCGCGCAGCGATCGACTGGTGGATTGCGCGGATCGGCAAGGGGACGGTCGAACCCGCCGCCCGCAGCCGCGCGTTAGCCGCTCTCGTGCAGGTCGAGGGCTGGCGGCCGGAGGCGGTGGCGGCCGCCTGCGACGGCGACCGCTTTCGCCCGGCACAGCTGAATACGGCCGAGGCACTGCTGATCGACCGCCTCGGCGGCCGGACCTTGCACCATCCCGAGATGCCGCGCTCGGTCGCGAACGATGTGCCGGAATGGCTCGAGCCCTATTTGGAGCGGGTTTTCGGCAAAGGCCTGGAGCGCGAGATGGCGGCGCTCAACGCGTCGGCGCCGATCGATCTGCGGGTCAATCTGCTGAAGGCGAGCCGCGAAACCGCTCGCCGGGCGCTCGCCATGGAAGGGGTCGCGAGCGAACCGACACCGTTGTCGCCGATCGGATTGCGGCTCTGGAAGCGGGTGCCGCTCTCGGGTCTCGCGGCGTTCAAGGACGGGGTCTTCGACGTCCAGGACGAGGGCTCGCAAATCGCGGTACTGATGGCCGGCGCGCGCCCGGGGATGCGGGTCGTCGATTTCTGCGCCGGCGCCGGCGGCAAGACCTTGGCGCTGGCGGCCGGCATGGCAAATCGCGGCAAGCTCGTCGCCTGCGATGTTTCGGCGCGCCGGCTCGAACGCGCCGCCCTCCGGCTGCGCCGTGCCGGGGTCGGCAATGTCGAGCGCCGGGTATTGACGAGCGCGAACGACAAATGGGTCAAGCGCCATGCCGGTGGGTTCGATCGGGTGCTGGTCGATGCGCCGTGCCTGGGCACGGGAACGTGGCGGCGCAACCCCGACGCCAAATGGCGTTCGCGCCCCGAGGACCTGGCCGAGCTCGTCGAACGCCAGCAGGCGATCCTGCGGAGCGCCGCGCGGCTGGTCCGCTCCGGTGGGCGGCTCGTCTACGTTACTTGCTCGCTGTTGCGCGAGGAAAACGAGGCCCAGGCCGACGCCTTTCTCGCTGCCATGCCCGATTTCGCGCTGGTCCCGGCGGCGCGCGCCTGGGAAGAGACGATCGGCGGCGCCTCCCGTGCCGGCGAAAACTACCTGTTCCTGACCCCCGCACGCCACGGCACCGACGGATTTTTCGTCGCCGTTTTAGAGCGAAAACGAGATAAAGAACTCACTCCTTCCGAGGATGACGTTTGATGACCGACCGCATCCTGATCCTCGATTTCGGCAGCCAGGTCACGCAGCTGATCGCGCGGCGCGTGCGCGAGAGCGGGGTCTATTGCGAGATCCACCCGTTTGCGATCGGGGAGGACAAGCTCCGCGACTTTGATCCGCGCGCGGTCATCTTGTCGGGTGGCCCGGCCTCGGTCACCGAGGGGGCGCCGCCGCGGGCGCCTGACGCCGTGTTCCGGCTCGGCGTCCCGGTGCTCGGCATCTGCTACGGCATGCAGACGATGTGCGACGAGTTGGGCGGCCGCGTGACCTTGAGCGAGCACCAGGAGTTCGGGCGCGCCTTTGTCGACATCACCGACGACTGCCTGCTGTTCGACGAGCTGTGGCCAAAGGGTGCCCGGGCACAGGTGTGGATGAGCCATGGCGACAAGGTCGACGCGTTGCCGGCTGGATTCCGCGCGGTGGCGGCGAGCGAAGCCGCCCCCTTTGCCGCGATCGCCGACGACAGCCGACGATTTTACGGCGCCCTGTTTCACCCCGAGGTCGTCCATACCCCGCAGGGTGCGGAACTGCTGCGCAACTTCACCCACAAGGTTGCCGGCTGCCGGGGCAACTGGACGATGGCGCTGTTCCACGCGCAAATCCTCGACCGTATCCGCCGGCAGGTCGGTCACGGCCATGTCGTGCTCGGTCTCTCGGGCGGGGTCGATTCGGCGGTCGCCGCGGCGTTGCTGCACGAAGCGGTCGGCGACCAGCTGACCTGCATCTTTGTCGACACCGGGATGCTGCGGTCAGGCGAGCCCGAAGAGGTCGTCGATCTGTTCCGCCGCCACTACAACATCCCGCTGATCCATCGCGACGCGGGCGAGCTGTTTCTAGCGAAGCTCGCCGGCATCACCGATCCCGAGGAAAAGCGCAAGCGGATCGGCGCCACGTTTGTCGATGTCTTCGACGAGGAGGCGCACAAGCTCGGCGATGTCGAATTCCTCGCCCAAGGGACGCTCTACCCCGACGTGATCGAGTCGACGAGTGCCGCGGGCGGCCCGTCGGTTACGATCAAGTCGCACCACAATGTCGGCGGGCTGCCCGAGCGCATGAAATTGCGGCTGGTCGAGCCGTTGCGCGAATTGTTCAAGGACGAGGTGCGGGAGCTCGGCCGCGAGCTTGGCCTGCCGGATCGGCTCGTTGGCCGTCATCCGTTCCCCGGCCCGGGGCTGGCGATCCGCATTCCCGGCGAGGTCACGAGCGATAAGCTCGAAATCCTGCGCAAGGCCGACGCGGTGTTCATCGAAGAGATCCGCGCCGCCGGCCTGTACGACGCGATCTGGCAGGCATTCGCGGTATTGCTGCCGGTGCGCAGCGTCGGGGTGATGGGGGACGCGCGGACCTACGATTACGCCTGTGCTTTGCGCGCGGTCACCTCGGTCGACGGCATGACCGCAGACACCTTCCCGTTTTCGCACGAATTTCTCGGCCGCACCGCGACGCGCATGATCAACGAGGTCCGCGGCATCAATCGCGTCGTCTACGACGTGACCTCAAAACCCCCCGGAACGATCGAGTGGGAGTGACGGGTGGTAATCGGCGGCCACAGCGTAGTTTAGGCGGCGATTTTCGCCGCTGCTCGGTCGATCCCTTCATCACTCGCTCGCAGGCTGTTCGATGTTCCTTTCCTCACGAAACTTGCGGACCCGATCTGCACGCAATTCCCAGGGGACGTAAAGTGCTTTCAACGGGTGGGAGGGCTGTAGTGTATGATGGCATGTAAATCGGCGCGCCTGAGCTCGCTCACCAGTATGTCATTTCACCATTTCGAAGACGATACGAAGAGGCAGGCTTTAGCGATAGGTCACTTTGAGGAGAGCGGGGGGCAGCCGCTCGCCAGCGACCTCGATCCGGACCAGGCGCGCCTCGATAGCGGCCATGTCCTCATCGGAAAGGGCCACCTCGGA
>DATKHX010000097.1:0-5593 GCA_035510075.1 Allostellaceae bacterium | reverse complement strand
GTGGGAATCAGCCGCGATGGTGCCGCGATGCGTGGCTGTCGCCGTGCCGCCGCGCTTCCGCCGTTTCGCGGCCGATCAGCTTGCTGAATAGGCTCTTCCCGCCGCTCGACAGGCGGTCTTGGTAGAGCAAGGCGAGATTGGCGTCGTCGAATTTCTGGAAGAACTCGTCCCAAGGGATCTCCTCCAGATTATCGTCGTCGGCGTTGGGCGCATCGGGAAAGATCAGGCGGATGATGCCGGGATCCTTGCCGCGGTGCGTTGCCTTGACCGCGGCGGGCTTGCCGCCGCGCGACTCGACCCATTTGCGGATTTGGTCGTGATCGGTCGTGACCTGGGCCTCGGCCGTTCGGTGCTCCGCCATCCTCAACTCCATTACGTGAAACGATAATATCCTCAACGGATCGGCAACGGGTCCCGTTCCGCGCGCCGCCGCGCCGCCACCGTCAGAGCCTCGGCCAGCTGCTCGACGACCGGCCCCCAGACGCCCGGCTCGGCCTGCCGGAAGAGGCGCATCGTCGGATACCATGGGCTGTCACTGCGGCGGCGCATCCAGCGCCAATCGGCATCTGTGTCGAGCAGCGTCCAAACCGGCCGACCGAGTGCGCCGGCGAGGTGCGCCACCATCGTGTCGACGGTGACGACGAGATCGAGATCGCACATCAGCGCCGCGGTCTCGGCAACTGTTGCGGCCTCGGAGATACTCGCCACGAACGATCCGATAAGGCTGCTCGCTGCCGGGTCCCGACGCGCCGGGCCGAGCTGCAGGCCGACGAGGTCAATCGGCAGCCGTGTCAATGGCAGCAGCAGCTGCGGCCGGAGTGAGCGCTCGCGCCGCCAATCCCCGGCAGCCCAGACGAGCCCGACCCGCATGCGCTCCGGACCGGTCCGAACCTGCCGTGGCATTGTCGAAGAGGCCGAGGGCGGCGGCACCAAATAAGGGATCGCCCCCGGCAGGTCGGCGAGGGTGATCCGCAGGGCGTGCGGCAGCTCCATCGACTCGATCGCGACCTCCCAGGGCGGGAGCGCGGTGTCGAGCGGGTAAAGCGCTGCGGCGCCGCAGACCGAACGCAACAGCGGCAGCAGGGCTCCCTGTGCTTCGACGATGACGGCTCGTGCCAGAGCGGCGACGTGCGGGACGAAACGGATGAATTGCAGCGTGTCGCCGAGCCCGTGATAGCAGCGCACGAGCACAGTTCGGCCGGCAAGTGCAGCGCCGTCCCACACCCAACGCTGGTGGTAAGGCAGATCGATGCAGGAACGCCCCTGGCGCTCCCGCAGCACACGGTCGCTGATTGCCCAGGCGCATTCGAAGGCGCCGCCGAGCATCGCTTCGTTCCACCCATCGGGCATCGCTCGGGGAACGATGACAGAGCCGAGAGCGATCCACACCGAATCCGGGTCCGTGATTTCGGTCTGCGGGCCTCGGAACGGGCGCTCCGTCCATTTGGTTAGCGGGGTAAATGACCACAGCAAATAGACCCGCCACAGCGCGCGGGAATAGGAACGCGATAGGGCGGCAGACTGGGGGGCAAAGCCTCCCAAGGGCAACGATCGACGACGAGAGCGGAAACGCAAAGAAGAGCGGGCGCGAAGTCAGCAATCGCCCGAGTGCTCCGTCCGCGCACAACGGCAAACACTATCCCACCGCCGCGACTGTCGCGACAGCGTTCCGAATTCCCGCCGCGCTTGCAGCCGCCGCGAATCTTGGCCCGGTCGCCGCCGCGCGTGCCGCTCAGCTGCGCCATGTCAGCGACGACGCTCCCGGAATTACACGGCGCCAGGCGCGGCACGGTTTCGACTATCGCGACCCCGACGGGGCGCTGATCGGCGATTTCGAGACGCTGAGCCGCATCAAGGCTCTCGCCATCCCGCCGGCCTGGCGCGACGTGTGGATTTGCCGGTGGGCGAACGGGCATATCCAGGCGACCGGGCGCGATGCCCGCGGGCGCAAGCAATATCGCTATCATTCGCGCTGGCGCGAGGCGCGCGACGAGACGAAGTTCGGCAGGATGCTGCTGTTCGGCGGAGTGCTGCCGCGGATCCGGGCGCAAGTCGACACGGATCTGCGGCGGCACGGCCTGCCGCGCGAGCGGGTGCTCGCCGCGATCGTGCGGCTCATGGAATTGACCCTCTTCCGCATCGGCAATGTCGAGTACTCGAAAGCCAACAAGAGCTTTGGGCTGACCACCCTGCGCAATCGCCACGCGGTCGTCGACGGGGATTGGATCCGGCTCAGCTTTCGCGGCAAGAGCGGCGTGCGCCACGAGGGCAGCATCAACGACCGCCGGCTCGCCCGCATCGTCAAGAATTGCCGCGATCTTCCCGGTTACGAGCTGTTCCAGTATCTCGACAATGACGGCAATCGTCACAGCATCGACTCGGCGGACGTCAACCTTTATCTGCGCGAGATCAGCGGCGAAGACATCACGGCAAAGGATTTCCGCACCTGGGCCGGCACTCATCTCGCGGCGCTCGCGCTACAGGAAGTTGCCGCCTTCGACAGCCAGGCTGCCGCCAAGTCGGCGATCGTTCGCGCTGTCGAGCAGGTGGCCAAGCATCTCGGCAACACTGCCGCCGTCTGCCGCAAATGCTACATTCACCCGGCGATTTTCGAGGGCTATCTCGACGGCACGCTGGTGCAGGTGCTGGCGGACAGGACGAAAGCCTACCTGACCCAAAACGTCGAAGGGATGAGTGCCGAAGAGGCTGCTGTCGCGGCCTTTTTGCGTCTGCGGCTGACGACGCTCGCCACAGACACGCCAGCCACCGGCAATTCTCGGCCGAACCTCAAACCCGATATCGGCGCCGACGGGGATCGCGCCTTGTCTACCAGGAAGGGTTCATCACGGCATGGCGAGCCGGGCCCACGAAAAGTTCGCCGGATCTCGTCCGTCCTTGCTGAGGGTTCGTGAGCTTAACTCAAAGGGAAATTGCGAGGTCGGGCCGCCATCTAGACATGCCCTATTCGGCTGGGCTGTCGTGCGAGACGACCATCCGACTGGCAAAGCGGTCGTCATTGCCGGCTCCACGTGATTCGGCAGGTGTGAGAGGCGACGAGGCGGGCTGCGGTCGCCGGAGCTTTCTCGCTCAAGCGGCGCGCCGCAAGAACGCCATGCGATGGATTGGCACCACGTTGGTTTCAAGCGGCAGCCCCAATCTTTTCCAAACTTCGGACAGGGCGCGGGAAAGCTCGTCGATCAGCCGGTCGTTATGGAACGGCGTCGGGGTGATGCGCAGCCGCTCGGTGCCCCGCGGCACGGTTGGATAGTTGATCGGCTGGACGTAGATGCCAAACCTCTCCAATAAAAGCGTCGATGCTTCGCGGCAGAGGGCGGGATCGCCGACCGGCACCGGAATGATGTGCGATTGCGACGGCATCATTGGGATGCCGGCCTCGCGCAAGGCGCGACGCGTCCTCTCCACCTGCAGCCAATGCGCAATCCGTTCCGCCACCGATTTCTTCAGATGCGCAATGCTTTGTGTGGCAGCGGCGGCGACCGCCGGCGGCATCGCCGTCGTGAAAATAAAGCTCGGCGCCGCGGAGCGGATTGCATCGCAGATCACCGCATCGGCGGCGATATAGCCTCCTACGACGCCGAAGCCTTTGGCCAGTGTTCCTTCGATGACGTCGACGCGGTCCATGACCCCGTCGCGCTCGGCAATGCCGGCGCCGCGCAGCCCGTAAAGACCAACGGCGTGGACCTCGTCGAGATAGGTGAGAGCGCCGAATTTTTCTGCCAGATCGCAAATCCGCCCGATTGGGGCGATATCGCCATCCATCGAATACAACGATTCAAAGGCAATAAGCTTTGGACGGTTGGGCTCCGCGTCCTTGAGCAGCTGTTCGAGATGGCCGAGGTCATTGTGCCGGAAAATCCGCTTTTCGGCGCCGCTCGCCCGGATGCCGGCGATCATCGAGGCGTGGTTTTTCTCGTCGGACAGAACGAGGCAATTCGGCAGCAGCCGGCCGATCGTGCCCAGCCCCGCTTCGTTGGACACATAGCCGGACGTGAAGACGAGGGCGGCGTCCTTTTTATGCAGGTCGGCGAGCTCCGCTTCGAGTGCTAAGACGGCGTGGCTATTGCCGGAGATGTTGCGGGTCCCGCCTGCGCCTACGCCCATCCGTACCGCAGTCTCGATCATCGCGTTGATCACCGCCGGGTGGCGCCCCATCGCGAGATAATCGTTCGAGCACCAAACGACGACCTCGCGGGCGGTGCCATTGTTGCGCCAAATGGCAAAGGGCGGGCGGTCGGCCCGCCGCGCCAGATCGACAAAAGTGCGATAGCGGTCTTCCCGGCAGACAGAGTCGAGATATGACTGAAAATGGTCGCGCAATGCCATCACGCTTCCCCTCGATGAAGCCTCGAAATGGTTGACCGGGTTCGCGGCACCCGAATTCGCCAGACCGCCGCGCGCCGATCGTTCGGGTTTACCCTGCCGTGCGGACGCTGAGGCCGAGGGCACGCGCCACCCCTTCGCCATAGGCGGGATCGGCGCGCCAGCAATTCCGGATATGGCGCTCCTTGATTTGCTGCCGCGCGTCGCCCATTGCGCGGGCGGTGTTGTCGAACAGCACCTGCTTCTGCGCCGACGTCATCAACCGAAATAGATTACCGGGCTGCTCCCAGTGGTCGTCGTCGGCATAATGGTTGTAGTGCGCCGCCTCGCCTTCAATGGGCAGCGGCGGCTCGGCGAATTCGGGCTGGCTGTCCCACAGCCCGGCGCTGTTGGGGTTGAAGCTGGTGGTGCCGCCGAGATTGCCGTCGACCCGCATCTTGCCGTCGCGGTGATAGCTCATGACCGGGCATTTCGGCGCGTTGACCGGGATCTGGTAAAAGTTGACGCCGAGTCGGTAACGAACCGCGTCGTTGTACGAGAACAGGCGCGCCTGCAGCATCCGGTCGGGGGAGAAGCTGATGCCGGGGACGACGTTCGACGGCCCGAACGCCGCCTGCTCGACTTCGGCGAAATAGTTGTCCGGCCAGCGGTTGAGCTCCATAACGCCGACCTCGATCAGCGGGTACTCGGCCTTCGGCCAGACCTTGGTCAGGTCGAACGGGTTGTGCCGGTGCGTCTTCGCCTGCGCTTCGGTCATGACCTGGATGAAAAGCGTCCAGCGCGGGAAGCGGGCCTCTTCGATCGCATTGAACAGATCGCGGCCATGACTTTCGCGATCCTTGGCAATGAGAGCTGCGGCTTCCTCATCGGTGAGATTCTGGATTCCTTGCTGGGTCCGGAAATGGAATTTAACCCAGACGCGTTCGTTCGCCGCGTTGATCATCGAAAAGGCGTGGCTGCCGAAGAGGTGCATATTCCGGAAGCTCTTCGGGATGCCGCGGTCGGACATGACGATCGTCACCTGGTGCAGCGCGTCGGGCAGCAAGGTCCAGAAATCCCAGTTGTTGTCGGCGCTGCGCATCCCGGTGCGCGGGTCGCGCTTGATGGCGTGGTTGAGGTCGGGGAAGCGGAGCGGATCGCGGAAGAAGAACACCGGCGTGTTGTTGCCGACAATGTCCCAGTTACCCTCCTCGGTGTAGAACTTAAGCGCGGTTCCGCGGATATCGCGCTCGGCGTCGGCGGCGCCACGCTC
>DATKHX010000096.1:0-7149 GCA_035510075.1 Allostellaceae bacterium | reverse complement strand
TCGGGCTCGTCGGTGACGACGACGATGCGCGCGACACCCTCGGCGGCGAGCTGTCGGGTCATCACCGGCACGGTCAGGCCGCCATCGAGCGGCTGGCCGCCGGTCATCGCCACCGCATCGTTGAACAACAGCTTGTAGGTGATGTTGACCTTGGCGGCGACCGCGGCGCGGATCGCCAAAATCCCCGAATGGGAATAGGTGCCGTCGCCGAGGTTGGCGAAGACGTGCGGCGTGTCCGTGAACGGCGCCTGGCCGATCCATGGCACGCCCTCGCCGCCCATCTGGGTGAAGGTTGCGGTCGAGCGGTCCATGAACTGCGCCAGGTAATGGCAGCCGATGCCGGCGAGCGCGCGGCTGCCTTCGGGCACTTTGGTCGAGCTGTTGTGCGGGCACCCCGAGCAGAAATAAGGCGTGCGCGCAAACGGCACGACATTGCCGCCGCCGAGCTGGCGCTCCTTGGCTTCGAGAAAAGCCAGCCGTTCCTGGATGCGCGGCGAGGTGTGGAAGCGGGCGATGCGGTCGGCAACGACCCGCGCGATCATCGCCGGGGTCAGTTCGCCGGTCGATGGCAGGATCCAGTTGCGGTTCTCGTCGAACTTGCCGATGACTCGCGGCCGGACATCCTCGCGCCAATTGTAGAGCTGTTCCTTGAATTGGTTTTCGATGACCGCGCGCTTTTCCTCGACGACCAGGATCTCGTCGAGGCCCTCGGCGAAATGACGGATGCCCTCGCGTTCGAGTGGCCACGACATCCCGACCTTGTAAAGGCGAAAGCCGATCTCGGCGGCATGCGCGTCGTCGATGCCGAGATCGTCGAGCGCCTGGCGCACGTCGAGATAGGATTTGCCGGTCGTGACGATGCCAAAGCGCGGACGCGGGCTGTCGATGACGATGCGGTCGAGCCGGTTGGCGCCGCCGAAGGCGAGTGCCGCGTAGAGCTTGTATTTGTGCAGCCGGTATTCCTGCTCGAGCGGCTGGTCAGGCCAACGGATGTTTAACCCGCCGGGCGGCATCTCGAAGTCTTCGGGCAAGACAATGCGGACCCGTTCGGGATCGAGCTCGACCGAAGCCGAGCTGTCCATCGTCTCGGCGATCGTCTTCAGCGCGATCCAGCACCCCGAATAGCGCGACATCGCCCAACCGTAGAGGCCGAAATCGAGGATTTCCTGCACCCCGGAAGGGTTGAGCACCGGGATACAGGCATCCATGAACGCGTATTCCGATTGATGAGCCAGGGTCGAGGATTTGCAGGTGTGATCGTCGCCGGCCAGCAGCAGCACCCCGCCATGGCGCGAGGAGCCCGCGGCGTTGCCGTGCTTCAGCGCGTCGCCGCTGCGGTCGACGCCCGGCCCCTTGGCGTACCACATCGCAAAGACGCCATCGTATTTGGCTTCCGGGAACAGGTTGAGCTGCTGGCTGCCCCATACCGCGGTGGCGCCCAGCTCTTCGTTGATCGCCGGCTGGAAACGGATGTGGTTCTTTTCGATAAAACGCCTGGCACTCCACAGCGCCTGGTCGAACCCACCCAAAGGTGAGCCTCGATACCCCGAGATAAAGCAGCCGGTGTTGAGCCCGGCGGCCACGTCGCGTTGGCGCTGCGCCAGCGGCAAACGCACCAGCGCCTGGGTCCCGGTCAGATAGACGCGTCCTTGGTCGAGCACATATTTGTCGTCGAGTGTGACCGGCGCCAGCGCCACTGCCATCGCGATCTCCCGAAACCGCCGCTGTCCTTTGATAAGACGTGGTGTTTTCCGACTGGTTCCTCAATGAGCGCCGCAACCCGGTCGCGAAAAGGAAACGAACTGGCGTTCCAGCGCTCCATTCAGGGGGCGAGATGCCATTCGCCAAGGCCACAGCGACACGACCGGCATCGGAACGCGCCAAGGCGCATTGCGGCTTGGCAAAGGCAGGAGTAATGCTTGATTAAATTAAGCTATCGCTCAATCGTGGATCGTCGCCATGCCCGCTACGGCCCTCAGACGCGAACCGCCCGACCAGTCGCTCCTTGCAGCGCTGCGGCAGCTTCTCGACGACCGGTTGTCGACCGCGGCGGCGATCTGCGCCCAGCACGGCAGAGACGAATCCTATCATCAGGCGCATGCCCCGGACGCCGTCGCTTTTGCCCGCAGCACCGAGGAAGTGGCTGCGATCGTCGAGCTCTGCGCCCTGCACAAGACGCCGGTCGTTGCATTCGGCGCCGGCACCTCGCTCGAAGGCCAGGTCGCGGCGCTCAAAGGCGGCGTCTCGATCGACATGACACAGATGAACCGGGTGTTGCAGGTGCACGCCGAGGATCTCGACGCCACCGTCGAAGCCGGGGTCACGCGCAAGCAGCTGAACGAATATCTGCGCGACACCGGCCTGTTTTTTCCGATCGACCCCGGCGCCGACGCCTCGCTCGGCGGTATGGCGGCGACGCGCGCCTCGGGCACCAACGCGGTGCGCTATGGGACGATGCGCGAAAACGTGCTGTCGCTGACGGTCGTGCTGGCCGATGGCCGGATCATTCGCACCGCGCGCCGGGCCCGCAAATCCGCGGCCGGGTACGATTTGACTCGGCTGTTCGTCGGCTCGGAAGGAACGCTCGGCGTGATCACCGAGCTGACGGTGCGGCTCTACGGCATCCCCGAAGCGGTCTCGGCTGCGGTTTGCGCCTTTCCGACCCTCGAGGATGCGGTCGACACCGTGATCTTGACGATCCAGTCCGGCGTGCCGGTCGCGCGAATCGAATTGCTCGACGAAGCGCAGATGGAGGCGATCAACAAATTTTCAAAGCTCGACCACCGGGTGGCGCCGACGCTGTTTTTCGAGTTTCACGGCTCGCCCGCCGGTGTTGCCGAACAATCCGAAACCGTCAAGTCCATCGCCGCCGATTACGGCGGGGTGGATTTCCGCTGGGCGACGACCGCTGAGGAGCGCTCGAAGCTTTGGCAGGCTCGGCATGATGCTTACTATGCGGCGCTGGCGTTGCGGCCCGGCTCCAAAGGCTGGGCGACCGATGTCTGCGTGCCGATATCGCGGCTCGCCGAATGTATTCGCGAGACCAAGCAGGATCTCGCGCAATCGCCGATTCCGTCGGCATTGGTCGGTCATGTCGGTGACGGCAATTTTCATCTGGTGTTCATGATCGACCCCAATCAACCGCAAGAAATTTCCGAGGCGAGCCGGCTCAATGACCGCATGGTGGCCCGCGCGCTGGCGATGGAGGGCACCTGCACCGGCGAGCATGGGGTTGGGTACGGCAAGATGAGCTTCCTTGTCGCCGAGCATGGCGAGGCGCTCAGCGTCATGCGGACCATCAAGCGGGCGCTCGACCCTGACAACATCCTGAATCCGGGGAAGATCGTCAGCGTATGATCGCGTAGGAACACCGTTGCCGAAATCGCTGCGGAACTTAACATTCCTTTTCAACGTTTACTTGATGGTGGTATTATCAGGCGTTCGAAAAGGGGTTGGGGTCGCGGCGCTCCGGCAGCGCTTTGCTTAGCGGGCTGCCAGATAGCCGTACCAGCCCCGACATTTCTGCCTCGTGTCTTCCCGCAGTGTAGCGTCGGCCCCGGTATCGTAAGATTGTACGGGCCAAGCATCGGGAAGACGAACCTAATACATACAGACGAAGGTCTTTCGTATGGAGAAATCGAGTAAACGAGGGAAAATTCCTCAGCAGGATTGGCCGTCAATTATTAAGCGATACGAGGCCGGGGAAACGCTGGCGAGCATCGCCCGTACTTATGACTGCTCGCCGCCAGCGATCAGCTATATCGTCAGCCGGACTCGTGCCCGCAGCGCGGCTGCCGAAGCCGCTACATCCAAGCCGTCCGCGCCGGTCGAGTTGCTGCTGGTGAAAGGGCCGGCTTTGCCGATGCCGATCAGCAGCATGCCAGCCGACGAATCTGTGCATAACGGAGCCCTCAGTGTCGAATCCACGACATCGGCCATACCGGTCGACGATCCGCGCGAGACCGAGCGATTGACGGGTGCCATGAAGCCGAGTGACCGGGGATTGTTCCCCGATGAGCCCCCTTCGCCGAAAGTGGGAGAAGCGCAGCGATCATCGGAGATCGGCAGACCGGCGCCGCGTTATGGCCAGGGGCAACGCGAGTTTCATGCGAGCCGTCCCATTGCGGCGCCGTCACCCGCACCGAGCCAATCGGCGGGGTCTTCCGCGAACGGCGAAGCGCGTCGCACGCTGCACCTGTCGCTGTCGCAAGGAAACGGGGGCGGCCCTGGCGCCGAGCCGCACCCTGCCCACGTGCAGAATGCTGGCGACCCGGCCTATGGCTCCGACAATCGTCCGATTGCGCGTCCGCAAGGAGATCAATCGGGGGTCGCGCCGCAACCTCGCCAGGCCTCGGGCGCGGGACACCCCATTCCGTTCGGCCCGGCGCCGAGCCCGATGGGTGCCGTGCGCGGCCCGGCGCCGGCCGGCGAATCGCACCTCCCAAGGGAGAGCGGCGCCTTTATCGACCACGCGCTGCGCGAACGGATCGACGGCGATATCGCAGCCTTCCTCAGCGCCTTTGACGCCGCGCTCGATCACGATACGGCGGAAAGCCGAACCGGGCTCCGGGAGGCGACCGATCGGCTGCTGCGCGCCGGGGCTCGTACGCGGATCGAGCTCGAACGGTTGGAGGCGCGCGTTCCGCTCGCTTCGCGCGGCAAGGATCCGCAGACCCCGTCGCTGTTCCGGCCGCGTTGAATAATCTTGCCGGCTCGATCGACGGAGCCGACGCTGCTCGTCGACGAGAAGCGCCGGTTCGATGCTCGGGTATGCGCAGTTATCCCTGATTGGCGCCCAACGTCATCCCGACATACTGCGTCACGCCGTTGCGGTTGAGCAGCAGCAGGACAGTCTTTTTCGACGAGTGCGCCACCTGATTGAGCGTGGCCGCCGCCTCCTCCGGGGTGTGCACCGGCTGCTGGTCGATCGACACGATGACGTCGCCGTCGGCCAATCCGACCTGGTCGGCGGCGCTGCCATTGTCGACGCTGGCGACGACGACGCCGTCGACCCCCTTGGCGATATGGAGCTCGTGCCGCAGACGATCCGTCAGCGGTGAAAAGTGCATGCCCGACGCCGAGGCTTGCGGCGCCTCCTCTTGCTCCTGCCCGCCCGCGGCCGAGGCGAGCTTGTTGTTGTCGGGGAGCTCGCCGAGCTTGGTCTGCAGGTCCGTCTTGTGCCCGTCGCGCCAGACTGTCACCGTCGCCTCGCTGCCGGGGGAGGTGGTGGCAACCAGCCGCGGCAGGTCGTGAAGCTGGTCGACCGCGTTGCCGTTGAACGCCAGCACCACGTCGCCCTGCTTTAGACCGGCCTTGGCGGCGGGGCCATCGGGATTGACGACCGCCACCAATGCGCCCTGGTCGCCGTGCAGGCCGAGGCTCGCGGCGATTGCCGGCGTGACTTCCTGGATCTGAACCCCGAGCCAGCCGCGAGTAATTTTGCCGTGCTCCTCGAGCTGGGCGATGATGCTTTTGGCGACGTTCGAGGGCACCGCAAAGCCGATGCCGACGCTGCCGCCATTGGGTGAGTAGATCGCGGTGTTGATGCCGATCACCTGGCCTTCGAGGTTGAAGGTCGGGCCGCCGGAATTGCCGCGGTTGATCGGCGCGTCGATCTGCAGGAAATCGTCATACGGCCCCTCGTTGATGTCGCGGCCACGCGCCGAGATGATGCCGGTCGTCACCGTCCCGCCGAGCCCGAACGGATTACCGACGGCCATCACCCAATCGCCGACCTGGGCGGCGCTACTGTCGCCAAAGCTGACGTAAGGCAGCGGCTTGTCGGCCTTGATCTTTAACACTGCGAGATCGGTCTTGGGGTCTCGGCCGACGATCTTGGCCGTGTATTTGGTCTTGTCCTGAAGGATCACCTCGACCTTGCCGGCGTCGCCGACCACGTGGTTGTTGGTCACGACATACCCAGACGGATCGACAATAAAGCCCGAGCCGAGCGCTATGCGCTGAGGCCGACCTCCCGGCATCTGCGGAAAAGCGTGGTCTTCACCGCCGCCTGGGTTTTGCTGCTCGAAAAAGCGGCGCAGCATTTCGTCGAACGGAGAATTCGGAAAACCCCGAAACGGCGAACCCGGGGACTGCTCCCGCTCCTCGGCCATCTGGTCCGCCCCGGATTTCTGCGTGACCGAGATGTTTACGACGGCCGGCAATACCTTCTTTACGAGCGGGGCAAAGCTCTGCTGCTGGATCAGCGCGACCGGAGAGGTCATCGTGTGCGGTGCTGCCGGGGTTGCCGGCGTCGGATTTTCGGCCCACACCATTGGCGAGAATGCAAGCGTCGCCCCGAGGCCGAAAGCCGCGGCGGCGGCGCGGCACCGCGTCGGCTTGGGCAAGCGGGTCTTGTCGGCGTGAGATTGTAGCATCCTGTCCTCGTGTTGCGCGGTATCGCCCTTGCGTCGAGCGCGAATGCGCCCCCAGCGTGAGCGGGATCGCCGAATAATTGCGCCTGCCACGTGACAGCCGGCTTACCTTCGGGTTAATTCGCTGTAACCTCGCCGCTTACTTGTTCTGGAACCGACCGGAAGCTTGCCGGTGCGGGGCGGCTGAGGTGCCGCCGGGCGCCGGGCCCAGGAGGAAACGATGAGCCGTTATCGCGAGATCACGCCCGAAGAAATGACCCCGGCCCAGCGCCGGGCGCACGACCTGATCGTCGCCGGCCGGCGCGGCCGTTTCGGCGGCCCGTTTCAACTGCTGATCCACGCCCCCGAGATTTGCCAGCACGCCTCGCAGCTCGGCGAGCATCTGCGCTGGGGCACATCGCTGCCCGACCGGCTCTCCGAATTGGCGATCATCACCACCGCCCACTTCTGGCGCGCGCAGTACGAATGGTACGCGCATGCCCCGCTCGCCGAAAAAGGCGGCGTCCCCCATGCCGCGGTCGAAGCGATCCGCCGCGGCGACACGCCCGCCTTGGCGCGACCGGACGAGGCGCTGGTCTACCGCGTCTGCACCGAGCTGTTTGAGACGCAACGGCTGTCCGACGTGACCTTCGCCGACGCGACTGCCACTTTGGGCGAAACCGGCCTCGTCGAAATCATCGCGATCGTCGGCTACTACACCCTGATCGGCAACATCCTGAACGCGTTTCAGGTGCCGGTTCCGCAGGGTGTCGCCCCGCCGTTTCCGGAGTAGCCG
>DATKHX010000095.1:0-7262 GCA_035510075.1 Allostellaceae bacterium | reverse complement strand
GTTCTTGGCTCGTCAGTTCGGGGCGGGATGGGCAACGGCAGTTGTGCGCCTTGGCACGAAAGCGGCGGGCGTCAGCATCGCATCGAGCGACACCCCGGCCAACGCCTGTTCGACGGCGCGATTGATCGCCGCCCAATGCGGCCGGGTCGGGCAATAGTTGGTGCGGGCGCATTCGGCGACATGGACCGAGCATTGGGTCAGCCCGATATCGCCGTCGATCGCGGCCACCACCGCGGCGACCGAGATCGACCGCGCGTCGCGGGCGAGACGATACCCGCCGGCGGCTCCCCGCGTCGCGCTGACCAGCCCGGCATGGGCCAGCGCCTTCAGGATCTTGGCGACGGTGGCGCGCGGCAGCCGGGTTTCGTCGGCGACCGCCGCGGCGGTCAGCTGCCGGCCCGGGTCGGCCGCGAGATGGGTCGCGACGATGACGCCGTAATCCGCGAGCTTACTGAGGATGATCATCCGGCGAGGCGATCCGGTTAGCCGACCAGCCCAATTCGGACCGATCTAGTACACAATAGATCGTCGTTAACCGGGGATGGTCAACCCCAAAAGATCGCCCCGCGCCCGCCACGCTCGGGCCGCTTGCTTCGCGGTGCGGCCAGGAGGGCCGGGCGCGCTTGCTTTCGCGGTGCGGGCGCCCTAATCCGGGGATCGGGCAGCAACAACGGCCCCAGGACGGCAGCCATGACCGACACGATCGAAGAGGCGCTCGCCGAGATCATATTCGATGGCGACGGGCTGGTGCCGGCGATCGCCCAGCAATACGACAGCGGCGAAATCCTGATGGTCGCGTGGATGAACCGCGACGCGTTACGCGCGACGCTGACCGAGGGCCGGGTCTGCTACTGGTCGCGGTCGCGGCGGAAATTGTGGCGCAAGGGCGAGACCTCGGGTCAGGTCCAGCAGCTCCGCGAGATGCGCCTCGATTGCGACGGAGACGCCGTGCTGCTGCTGGTCGACCAGCACGGGGTTGCCTGCCACACCGGGCGCCGCAACTGCTTTTTCCGCGCGTGGCGAGGGGGCCTAGGCTGGGTGGTCGTGACAGAGCCGCAGGTCGACCCTGACACGCTCTACCCGCCCGAGACTCGTTAGCCAGGGGCGGGCATCGGGCCATGCGCGGTCCTATTGCAGCGGCGGGCAGACCAAATGCGCCTGCATCTGCGCCATCATCACGGAGTCGAACATCCGGTTGGCGCATTGCGCGTTGTACTGATTGACATGCGCGTTGTAGCGCGCGGTCGACTGGTCGGCCTCGCCGACGACCGGGCCGATCGAGGCTTGATAGGCCTGGTCGCGCTGAGTCAGCAGGGCTTTGTATTGCGCCTCCGATTCGGCGTTGTTGACGTCGATATGCTGGCGCCCTTGCAGCAGCTGCGCGTCGAGGTCAGCGACGTGCTGGCGCGCGGCGGCAAGCGCCTGGGTTTTGGCCGACATGTCGGCCGACAATGTCGCCACAGCCTGTTGCTGACACAGGCAAGACGTGATCTCGGCCGGATTGCTCGACATCTGAGCGCGCACCGAGCTCGACGCGGCGACCACCAACAGCCCCGCGCCAGCCAGCGCGGCGCAAGCCAAGCCTGAAAAACGTGCCATCGTCCCCCTCCCCCCAGCCGACCGCCTCGGCGAAAGCGGTCAGATGACTGCGATCAGCGGTTGGTCGAAGCGTGCGTCGCGCCTTCCGCCATCTCGCGCACGGTGTCGGCCGCGCGATGGCCCAGCGCCTCAGCCTTATCCCATAAATCATCGCGCGCCTGCGCCGCAACCTCGCGTTCGCGCCGAGTTGTCGGCAGCAGCATCGCGACCGCGGCGCCGACGGCAATCCCGAGCAGGCCGAGCAGCAACGGGCTGCGCTCGACACTTTCGACCATCCGCCCGCCGGCCTGGAGCACGCGCTCACCCGAATCGCCGGGATGTGTGACGAGTTCGCTCGCCTGCCCGATCACTGCGCCGCCGCGGTCGTAGACCGAGCGCAGAGCCCCTTGCGTGGAGCTTGCCGCCTGATGGAACCAGCCGCCGCCGGCGCTGCCGGTCGCTTCCTCACGCCGGTCGGCCGGTCGAGCGGCGATTGGCTCGGCAGGTGGGGTGGTTTCTTCGGCGCGCTCAGGAAGAACGCCGTCGAGAAGACCGAGATTTTCGGCGAGGAGCCAGGCAGCCCCGAGGCCGACCAATGCCAATGCCACGGGGTCGGCGCGAAATCCGCCGCCAAAACCGATCGGGCCGCTCCGGCCGAGAAAACCGTTCAGCATGTCCACTCCTTCTTCGACAAGGCGCGGCGGCGCCAATTCAGCGGCGAGAGAATCGGCGATAGTCCCGAGCCGGGCGCGGGTGCGCGCGATCTCCACCTCGATCTCCGAGATCGAGCGGTCAATTTCGGCCGTCATGATACGCGCTCCTTGATCCAGGCGCCGTCCTCGCGCAGCGTGTTCAGCGTGCGGCGGGGAACGAGCTTTTGCGCGTCGAGCCAACGCTTGCCGAGATAGAGCAGCACCCCGGCAACCAGCAACACCCCCACCCCGACAATCAGCGCCGCGAGCCATGGGTGCAGGACGGTCGAAAGCCCCAGCACCGCCGCGGCGAGAAGCACCAGCCACGCGCTAAAAGCGAAAAGCCCGCCAACTGCGACCGCGATCAGCCCGCGGCTCAGCCGGCCCAGCTTTTCGGCCAGCTCGCGCCTGAACAGCTCGACTTCGAGCCGGAACAGCCGGCGCAGATCCTCGGTCAGCTCGGCGAACAATCTTCCGATCGAGCGGTCCAGCCTTGGCCGATAGGACGCGTCTTCGGGCGCCGCGACAAAATCGTCGGGTGCGGTCACGGCAGCTCTCGCGCTTCCGATGGGGATGGCGGCCAATGGGTGAGCTCGCCATTACCGCTGGCGCTCGAAACCGCCGCGGCGACAGTGCTTTCCGTAGCTCGCGCGACGATTGACGAAGAGTCGCTCCGGCGGGACCCCGCCCACAGGAAACGCCCGACCAGAAAGCCCAAGGCTACCGCGCCGGCAACGAACAGCGCCGGTTGCCGGCTCGCAACCTCTTCGAGATCGGAGGCGAGTTCCGCCCAGCGGCGATCGCGGATCGTGTCGGCGAGTGCCTCGATCTGGCGCGCCGCTGAACCCACGCAGTCCGCTGCGGCGGATTGTTGCGACAGCTCGAACGAGTGCGCCGCTGCGCGCACCGCCGCCGCAACGCCGCTGACCTGTGCAGCAGCCCGAGCCTTCTGCTCGTCAACCGCGGTCAACGCCGCCGACTGGGTGGCGCAGGCGAGTTCGGTCAAGATCATTTTCGCGCGCTCCATGCTAGGCTGCGCGTGGTCGACGCCTCGTGTCGGATCGGTCGGCTCAGCCATGATTGCTTCTCCCGCGGTTGCGATGCCGTGCTTTCGGCAGACAGAAGGCAGCGGCGCCGCTCGTTACCCGTGATTGCCGATGAAACAACCGCGTGCGCGTCGCGGTTCCCGACCGGTGTCGTGGTTCGAAGTGCTGCCGAACCGCTGCCAACAGTTTCCGATAATGATAATAAGTAGTAGACGGCGTCGGGGGTATTGCGCCCGTCAATCGGGATCGCGGGGGCGGGGGTGATTTTCAGCAAGATCGAGATGGCGACCGGCGATGGCTGATCCGCGGCTGCGCGCCGATCCGGACGACCGCCCGGGGCCGGCGCGCACGCGGCGGCCGGCATCCCCCGGGCGTCCCCGGTCGCCGCCGCGCCGCTCGGGCGGGGCCGGCTCGTGGCGCCGAGCGGCGATGAGGTTCGCGGTGCTGCTGCTGCTGTGGACCGCGGTGATTGGCGGCGGCATTGTCGGCTACTTCATTCTGACTCTCCCCGACACCAGCCAGTTGGCGCAGTCGCCGCGGCGGCCGAGCGTCACGATCCTCGCCGCGGACGGCGGCCTTATCGCCACCTACGGCGATCTGTTCGGCCGGCCGCTGACCCTAAAGGAGATGTCACGCTATCTGCCGCAGGCGGTCATCGCGACCGAAGACCGCCGCTTTTACAGCCATTTCGGCGTCGATCCGATCGGGCTGCTGCGCGCGGCTGCGGCCGACCTCGCCGCCGGCCACGTTGTCGAGGGCGGCAGCACGATCACCCAGCAACTGGCAAAGAATTTGTTCCTGACACCGGAGCGCAGTTTCGCGCGAAAGATCCGTGAGACACTCCTTGCGCTGTGGCTCGAGCATCGCTTCACCAAGGACGAGATTCTCGAAATCTACCTGAACCGGGTCTATCTCGGGGCCGGCACCTATGGCGTCGACGCGGCGGCGCACCGCTACTTCGGCGTGTCGGCGTCACGATTGGGGCTCTATCAGAGCGCAATGATCGCCGGACTGTTGAAGGCGCCGGCGCGGTTCAACCCGACCCGCGACCGTGACCTCGCCGCATCGCGCACCGAGCAGGTGCTCGCCAACATGGTCGAAGCCGGCTACGTCACGCCGGCCGAGGCCGCAGCCGCGAGCCGGGGAGAAAGCGCTCTCGCTGCGATCGCCGTCGGCCGGCCGGGGAACCGCTATTTCGCCGATTGGATCGCGGCGCAGCTGACCGATTTTGTCGGCCCCGACAGCCGCGACCTGACCGTCGAAACCACCATCGAGCCGCGCATGCAGGCCGAAGCGGAAGCGGCGATCGCCGGTGCCATCGCCCGCGACGGCGCCAAAGCAGCGGTCAGCCAGGGTGCGCTCGTCGCGATGTCGCCCGATGGCGCGGTGCGGGCGATGGTCGGCGGGCGAAGCTACGACGCCAGCCAGTTCAACCGCGCGACCCAGGCGCAGCGCCAGCCCGGCTCCGCCTTCAAGCCGTTTGTCTATCTCGCCGGGCTCGAAGCGGGGTTGCGGCCGTCGGACCATTTCGTCGACGGGCCGATCCAGATCGGCACCTGGCGGCCGCGCGATTACGACAACCGCTATCAGGGCGACATGACATTGGCCGAGGCCTTGGCGCAATCGATCAACACGATCGCGGTGCAGGTGAGCCTGCGCGCCGGCGTCGACAACATTGCCGCCGTCGCGCACCGGCTCGGCATCGCCTCGCCCTTGACCCGCGACGCCAGCATCGCCCTCGGCACCGACGAAGTGAACCTTCTAGAGCTGACCTCGGCCTATGCGCCCTTCGCCAATGGCGGCTTCGGGGTGTGGCCCTACGGCATCGCCGAGATTCGCGACAGCAAAGCCAAGATCTTGTTTCGCCGCAGCGGGTCCGGCCCCGGCCGCGTCGTCAGCCCCGAATTCGACGGCGAGATGAACGAGATGCTGGCCGGGGTGATCGATCACGGCACTGGCCGCAGCGCCGCATTGCCGCGTCCGGCCGCGGGCAAGACCGGGACCACCCAGGATTACCGCGATGCCTGGTTCATCGGCTATACCGCCGATCTCGTTGCCGGCGTGTGGTTCGGCAACGACAGCAACGCGCCGATGAACAAGGTGACCGGCGGCTCGCTGCCGGCCGAGGCGTGGCGCGCCTTCATGCTGGCGGCGACCCGGCCGATGCCGGTTCGGGCCTTGCCGAGTGCGCCATTGCCGCCCGCTGCCGCGATCGTCCCGGCTCCGGTCCGCGGGTTTTTCGACACCCTGCTCGGCCTGTTCCGCCCCCCGCCGCCGACGCCCGCCTCGGTGGTTCGTTGATCTTCGAGACACCGTCAGCCGCGTGGCTGTCTGGGGAAACTTCGCTTGCCACTAAGCCGGATTATCCAGCGAATCCCATGCGACCGAAAAACCGTCTTGCCCGGACTTGTTCCGGGCATCCACGGAAGCGTCACGGGGGGCGCTGCGGTGCGCCGCGAAGGCGTGGATGGCCGGGACAAACCCGGCCAAGACGATAGAAGGCGGTTGTCGATGTGGGCTCCGCGATGGTCTTTCCGCGACGGTCCTGCAGCGCGCCGGGGACGAGATGAGCGAAACTGCTGAACCCTCGGTCCTCCAACCTGGGCGCGGCAGCGCAGGCGAGGTTTTTCTGGTCGCGCTGCGGCTCGGGCTGACCTCGTTCGGCGGGCCGATCGCCCATCTCGGCTATTACGAGCGGACTTACGTCCGAGAGCGTCGATGGTTGTCCCCAGACGAATATGCCGGGCTCGTCGCCTTGTGCCAGATGGTGCCCGGCCCGGCCAGCAGCCAGGTCGGCTACCTCGTCGGATTGCGCCGCGCCGGCTGGGGCGGGGCGCTCGCCGCGTGGGCCGGGTTCACCCTGCCTTCGGCGATCGTGATGTTCGCCTTCGCGCTGTTGGCGCCGCGTCTCGAGGGACCCACGACGGACGCGGTGCTGCACGGGTTGAAGCTGGTCGCCGTCGCGGTCGTGGCCCAGGCGGTGTGGAGCATGGCCCGCAATCTGTGCCCCGACCGGGCGCGGGCCGCTCTGGCGCTGCTCGCGGCGGCGTTGCTGCTGGTGGCCGGCGGCTCGTTCGTCCAAATCGCGGCGTTGCTGATCGGCGCTATCGGCGGCGCGTTGCTGTGCCGCGAGCTTCCGGCGCTCCCAGGGCTGCCGGCAATGCCGGTTACATTGCGAACCGGGGGAGTGGCGCTGGCGCTGTTCCTGGGCCTGCTCGTGGTATTGCCGCTCGCCGGCAGCGCTCGGCCGCACAGTCTGTTGGCGCTAGCCGGCATCTTCTACAAGGCCGGCGCGCTGGTGTTCGGCGGCGGTCATGTCGTGCTGCCGTTGCTGCGAGATGCGCTGGTGCCGCAAGGCTGGCTGTCCGACGGCACCTTTCTTGCCGGCTACGGCGTGGCCCAGGCCATCCCCGGGCCGCTGTTTACATTCTCCGTCTATCTCGGGGCGATCGTGGCACCCGCCGGCGCGGCGCTGGCGTGGTCGGTCGTCGCCTTGGTGTTCATCTTTCTGCCGGGATTGCTGATCGCGTTGGCCGGGCTGCCGGTGTGGCTGTGGCTTGGCCATCACCCGATCGCGCGCGCGGCGCTGGCCGGCATCAACGCCGCCGTCGTCGGGGTTCTCGGGGCAGCGCTCTACAACCCGATCTGGCTGAGCGCTGTAGGCGGCGGCCGCGATGTCGCGATCGCCTTGGCCGGCTTTTTGCTGCTCGAGCGCTGGCGGGTTCCGCCGCTCGCGATCGTGATCTTTTGCGTCGGCGCCGCGGTGGTTTCCGCGCTGGCGCCCTGACGCCCGGCGGCCCCGATTCGCTTCGCAATCGCCGCCAATAGCACCGCCGGCGCGAGGCTGCTGCCCCAGGGCGGCGCATTTACGTCGCCATTTTCCTGCCGTCATTTCTGCCGCTGATTGCCGCCTTGCCTTTAGGGGATTTCGGCCGTGGCGGCAGCA
>DATKHX010000094.1:0-3840 GCA_035510075.1 Allostellaceae bacterium | reverse complement strand
GGACGGGATAACCGCTGAACGCATCTAAGCGGGAAGCCCCCCTCAAAACCAGGTCTCGTCGAGAGCCGTGGAAGACCACCACGTCGATAGGCCGGAAGTGGAAGCGGGGCAACCCGCGCAGCCGACCGGTACTAATCGCTCGAACCCGTTCGATCCCAAGTCTGGCATCACCAAACCAGACCGGAGCCCCGCCGGCGTGCAGCGGCCAGCGCCAACCCCAGGCGCCGCCCGCCGCCGACACTCGCCGCCGACACTCCCTCCGCATTCGCAAATCCCCCTCCCCCGGACGAGGAAAAGCGGGCAACTGCTTCCAAAAGCGCGTCGAGCTCGCGCCAAGGGTGCATGGCGCGCTCGATCTTGGCCGATACGCCCTCAACCCGAACGCCGACAGCACCTGACGCCAATGGTCGCTGGCGTGGTTGAATGCCGCCTGACCCTTGGCGAGACCGAGTGCCGCCTGTGCGGAACCGGCAAACAGAACGCGCCGCGCCCGAACATCGCGGCCCGCACTCGTAGCGGCTGTGCCCGTCGACCAGCCGGTGCGACGCGCTGCCCGGTCGGATCGGCATAACTTCAACCTGCGTCGCGAGCCGGTTGGCGGGCACCCCTTCTGTATCTTTAAACCTAAAGACGCGTTCCACGGCCTTATGGGCAGCAAAACTGTAAAATTCAAAACCGTAAATTGATGTGCCGCCCGTCGGAGGATCAGGACCCGGCGCTGCGGCTCGAATGACCCAGCCGCATCGACCCGTTGGAGGGAGCGTGGAGGGCGCCCTAAAGGCCGATCGTTAACGAGCGACGCTTGTCTTTTGGCGGGCAATCGGTAACCGTTCCGGCAGCAAAGCGCGGGAGGCGGAACATGGCAAAAACAAAGATCGGCGTCGTCGGTTGCGGCGGCCGGATGGGCAGGATGCTGGTCGCCGAGATCGCAGCGACCGAAGGCTGCACTGTCGCGGGCGGCAGCGAGGCGGCGAACAGCGGCTACATCAACCAAGACATCGGCGAGCTGGCCGGGATCGGGCGGATCGGAATCCCGATCGGCGAGGCCGTCGACAAGCTGATCCGAGTCAGCGACGTCGTGCTGGAATTCACCTCTCCGGCCGCGACCGCCGAGCACGCGGCACTCGCAGCTGGGCTCGGCAAGGCGATGGTCGTCGGCACCACCGGTCTGTCGCCCGAGCAGGGCGACGTGGTGCGCCAGGCGGCGCGCGACATCCCGATCGTCTGGGCGCCCAATATGAGCCTCGGGGTCAACGTGCTGCTGAGCGTCGTCGAGGAGGTGGCGCGCCGGCTCGGCACCGATTGGGACATCGAGATCATGGAGATGCACCATCGCGGCAAAGTCGATGCACCCTCGGGCACCGCGCTGGCGCTCGGGCAAGCCGCCGCGGCGGGCCGCGAGGTCGTGCTCGAACAGGTCGAGCAGCGCGCCCGCGACGGCATCACCGGGCCGCGCCGAACGGGCGACATCGGCTTTGCCGCGTTGCGCGGCGGCGACACCACCGGCGACCACCACGTGATCTTCGCCGGCGCCGGCGAGCGGCTCGAGCTCAGCCATCGGGCCACGACCCGCGCGATCTATGCCAAGGGGGCGGTGCGTGCCGCCCGCTGGGTTGTCGGCCGTCCGCCGGGGCTTTACGGCCTCAAGGAAGTGCTCGGCCTCTAATCCGCTTCGCGGTGGATCGCGGCGCGCCAGCGCGAGAGCGCATCGCGGATCGTCGCCGCCAGCTCGCGCCGGGCGGCGGCCGGGAGGAAGTCGCCGATCGCCAAGAAGCGCCCGTGCGAGGCGACAAACAGGCGGTTGCGGTCGGCGTCGCGCTCTTCCAGCACGACCCGTAGCCAATATGGCTGAAACCGCCACACCCGGCGATCGCCGCGCACGCTGATCCGCTCGACGGTGAAGGCGTCGCCGGCAAGGCGGAGGATTTCGCTGCGCCGTGCGCTGCGGTAATTCAGCCGAAAGGCGAGATAGACAAGGGCTACGTCGAGCCCGAAGAAACCGGTCACCGGCCACGCGCCGATCGAGACAAAGCCGATGCCGACGGCGAGGCTGACGAGCCCGAGGACCAGCATCATCACATGAAAGCCGTACCGCGGCAGGCTGCGATGCGGCAGCAGCACGCGCTCGAAAAAGAAGTGGCGGCGCGGCGCCGCGGTTGGCGCGTCGGCAGGAGGCGGAGCCATTGCCCGCCAAACACTAAGGTGCAGGGGAAGTTGCGTAAAGCGCTGACGGTGATGTCGCGCTGTTTGCAGGTGGCGGGCGAGGCTTCTAGACTGATGCCCGATGCGCCTGATGTCGAAACGCGAGATCCGGGAATTCTACCGGCGGCTGGCCGAGACCCGGCCGATCCCGAAGACCGAGCTCGAATTCATCAACCCGTTCACCTTGCTCGTCGCCGTCGTGCTGTCGGCGCAGGCGACCGATCTCGGCGTCAACAAGGCGACCCCGGCGTTGTTCGCGCTGGCGGACACCCCGGCGAAAATGGCGGCGCTCGGCGAAGAGCGCTTGGTCGAGCTGATCCGCACGATCGGCCTGTTCCGCACCAAGGCGAAGAACGTCATCGCGCTGAGCCTGATCCTGGTCGAACGGCACGCCGGCGAGGTGCCGCGCGATCGCGCGGCACTCGAAGCATTGCCGGGGGTTGGCCGCAAGACCGCGAACGTGGTGCTGAACGTCGCCTTTGGCGAGCCCACGATCGCGGTCGACACTCATATCTTCCGCGTCGGCAACCGCACCGGTTTGGCGCCGGGCAAAAACCCGCTGCAGGTCGAGGTGGGGCTGGAAGAGCGCACCCCCCTTAAGTACAAGCCTTATGCCCATCACTGGCTGATCTTGCACGGGCGCTATGTGTGCAAGGCGCGCAAGCCCGAGTGCCCGGCATGCGTCGTCGCCGATTTGTGTCATTACGAGGCTAAGACCGGCCCGGCCGAGCTGATCGCGGCGCGCGCCGCCGCGGCTGAGCCCGAAGCGTCGACCGAACCTCAACCAGCGCGACGACGCCGCGCTGGTCCGGTTATCGCGAAGGCCGAAATCAGCTCACGACGCGCACGGGGCTCGCGTCCGGCGTAGCTTCGCCCGGTTCGCCGGCCGGCTGCGCCTGGACGTCGCCCGATATCTGACCGCCGCATTCGATCTCGATCTGGCCGTAGCGGATCGTTCCCGAGACGCGACCGGTAGCCCTGATCAACAGCCGCTTGCGGACCACGAGGTTGCCCTCGAAGCGGCCCTTTACCTCGGCTTCCTCGATCGAGGCCGAGCCCTTGAACAAACCGCCCTCGGCGATATCGACATCGCGGCAATTGGTCAGGTTGGCTTCGACGCTGCCCTCGATGAACAGCTTGTCGCAGGAGTTGATCTCGCCCGACAGGGTGATCTCGCGGCCGACGCTGAGCCGGCGCATCTCGCCATCGGGTTTGGGTTGATTGCTCAGCTCGGATGGGCGGCGCAGTGGTGCCTCGGCCGGGCGGAACGGGTCGGCTGCGCGTCCCGGATCGGGCGTTCGCGGCGGTATCGCCGGCGGCCTGATCGGCGCGCCCGACGGCGCACCGGCCGGTCGCACGGGCTTTGTCGGGATGCCCAGATCGTCGGACGACTCTGCCATTTTACGATCCTCTGTCTCGCTTCGCTTGCGGCTGAACATGGGTCGGAAACCCGCTCGAGATGTTTCAGTAAGGGCTAGACCGCGGACCGCGGCACCGGCAACGGCACGATCCGTGGCAATGCTTTGAGCACATGCACCATAAAGGCCGTGGCGATCACCGGCGCCAAGAGGTCGACGGACGGCAGCGCGAACAGGCCGGCGATCGCGACCCACCGAGAAAGACTCGCCCGGCAAAAGC
>DATKHX010000093.1:0-10721 GCA_035510075.1 Allostellaceae bacterium | reverse complement strand
TGCTGCCGCGCCCTGCCGAGTTTGCAATAGGTCTCGGCATGGTTCGGCCGCAGCGCAACCGCCTTGCGGTAGCTCTCCGCCGCCTCGTCGAACCGGCCGAGCGCCATCAAGACCCGACCGAGATCGTCGTGCAGCCGCGCGTTGTCGGGCTGCAGTTCGAGCGCGCGACGGAGCGGCATCTCGGCCTCGGCAATACGCCCGAGCCCCATGACGGCAGCGACCTGGTTGAGGTGCGCGCCGAGAAAATCCGGCGCCAGCTCGACGGCGCGCCTGGCGCTCGCCAGCCCCGCTTCGAATTGGCCTTGGTCGTTCAGCACTCCGGCGAGATTGCCGTGCGCGAAGCCGTAATCGGGTGCGAGCGCGATCGCCCGCCGATAGCTGTTCGCGGCTTCGGCCGGTTTGCCCGCCTCGCGCAGGACATTGCCGAAGTTCACATGCGCCTCCGGCAGGTCCTGCAATCGCGGCAGCGCCCGCTCGATCAGCCGAAGCGCGGTTTCGCGGTTTCCCGACTGATGGGCGATGACGCCGAGCAGGTGCAGCGCGTCGGCATGGTCCGGATCTTTCTCCAGCGCCTTGCGGTAGAGCGCCTCGGCCCGGTCGAGCCGCCCGGCCTGATGGTGCGCGAGGCCGGCGTTGACCGTCCGGGTGAGGCCGCCGGCGCGGCGGGCCTTCTGCCTACGGTTGTCGGAGGGATCCGGTGCGGCAGGAGCCGGCTGCACTGCGGACCGCATGTCAGGCGGTCGCCCCGCCCTCCGCCAGCACCTCGAGCAACGGGCCCAAATGCGGCTCGTATTTCCGCCAGCGCCCGATCGAGCGCGTAAACAGCGGCTGGCGCACTTTCCACCCGCTGGCCGTCATAATAGGGCGCTCCGTCTTGTGAAATTCGAGGCAGGCGGGTTCCCAGTCGAGGCCGAGGAAATCGATCATTCGTCGACTTTCGCCTTCCAAATCGGCGACCAGCTTTTCGTAGTCGATTGTCAGCATGCGCAACGGCAGCACTTTACGCCAATGGTCCGCCAGCCGCTCGATCTCGAGCGCCCGCAATGCGCAATCCGCAAGGTCCTGGGTATAAGGCATCGGGTCGTCAAAGTTCTGAAAATAACATGACAGGCAGGTATCGCGGAGGTCGCGGCGGCAAAAGATAATTCGCGCTTTGGGGAGCAGCAAGGCGACAAGACCCAGACGCAGAATGTTGTCCGGCATCTTGTCGATGACCCGCGCGCTCGCGTTGCCGCGGTTCTGAAGACGAGCGACGTATAGATCCGCCAGTCGTCGCGCAAGGTCCGGGTCCAGTTCATCCGCCGAGCGCTCGCGCCCATGGGCCTCTACCGTCGCGTCAATGCGCGCGATGTCGTCGAGCTCCCCAGCGCCGAAGACGAGGGAATGGGTGCCGGCGATCTGCTCGATCAGGCTGGTGCCCGAGCGCGGCATGCCGACGATCAAGACCGGCGTCTCCGACGGATTCCCCTCACCAGCGACCATCGAGAAAAATTCCGGTGTGCAGGAGGCGATCAGGCCGTCCACGATTTGCCGCAGCGCGGCGTGGTCATAGACCTCCCCTATCGCCGCAAGCTGCCGGCGACGCAGCGCATTGGCCTCCGCGAAAGATGCGAAGGCTTCGTCGAATCTGTCCGCATTGTCGAGCAGCATGCCAAGGGCAAAGCCGGCGTGGATGCGAGCCGTCTCTGGGTTGTCGGCGCCTGCCAGCAACCCCCGCAGGCGCCCGAGCTGCGTTTCGTCATCGGCCCCTTGTCCAATGATCGCCAATCCGGCATCGGCCTCCGGCAGCTTCGGATCGAGCTCGATCGCCCGTTGGAAGCAGGCGCGGGCGTCCTCGAAGCGGCCGAGGACCCGCTTGATATGGCCAAGGCAGCTCCAGCTCCTGGCAACATTCGGCTCGATGGCCAGGCCGCGCCTCCAGCTCGCCTCGCTGCCGTACGGATCCCCGGTGCTGACCAGCGTCTCGCCGAGCCGGAAATGGATATTCGCGTTATTGGGGTCCAGTGCGGCCGCCTGCTGCAGGCATGCCACCGCCTCGTCGAACCGCTTGAGCAGGGCGAGGACACTGCCGAGGTCGCTTAAGGTCTGCGCCCGGTTGGGCTGCAGGGCGAGCGCTCTGCGATAGGCGGTCTCGGCCTCGGCGTAGCGCTGCAGGCTCGCAAGCGCGATGCCGCAATTGAGATGCGCCTCGGCGAGGCCCGGCATCAGCTCGGCGGCGCGGCTGGCGCTCTCCAGCGCGGCTTCGACCGCATTCTGCAGACGCAGGACGGTGGCCAGATTGCAATGCGCAAAGGCGTTATCCGGCCTCAACGCGATGGCTCTGCGATAGGCGGCCGCCGCTTCGTCGAGCCGGCTCAACGCCCGCAACGCGCGGCCATGGCTCAAGTGAGCCTCGGCAAATTCCGGCGCGCGCGCAAGCGCCCCCGAGATCAGCTGGACGGCGTCTTCGTGTCGCCCGCGGTCATACGCGATGATGCCGAGATGATGCAGCGTGTCGACGTGATCGGGCGCCCGGCGCAGAACCTTGCGGTATATCGCTTCGGCGCGGTCGAGCCGTCCCGCCTGATGCTGCGCTAGCGCGCTCTGGTACTCGCGGGAGATATCCGCCATCCGCCCGGCGTTGCGCCCGCTATCCGGTGTCGCCACGGTTCGTCCTATGCCCTGTTTGCCCGAGGCTATCGTAGCATTCTCGCCGTATGAGCACAAAAGGGGCTTTGCGGGTGGCATGCGCCGACTGGAGCCCCGTGTCGGATTTTGTTGCTCGACTGCCAAAACCCGCCGCGCCGCCGCCGGCCGATAGAGCAGGGTCAGCCGGCACAATTGAGGCCGGCGATATGTCCGGCCACCATTGCCGAACACATCCCGGCCTCAATCTCTCCGATGCGAGCGCGGCGACCAAGGATTCGCCTCAGCTCGCGCCCCGCCCTGCCGGCCCGAGGCGCTCGGAGGTGTCGGAATTCCTTACGCTATCCGACCTGCCCCCGATCAGCCTACGGTCCGAAGCGATAAGCGGCTATGCCTGCTTAGACTTCTTGGCTTTGCGGCGCCGCGCGAGGCCGAGCCCGACCAGGCCGGTGCCGATCAATGTCAGCGTCGCCGGCTCTGGAACAGATGTCGTCGAAGGTACGCTGAAGCTATATTGGAGCGTGTCGGTGATCGTGCTGGTGCCCGCAAAACTACCCGCGGCGGGCAACGGGCCGCTGAGCGAAAACGTGCCCGCATCGGTGCCGAGCGCCGTAAAGTTCGTCAGGAACGCGGTGAGGCCGGTCGTAAAGGTGCTGGATCCCGCGGTTCCGGACCCGCTGATGGAACCGGTTACCGTGAGGCCCGGCCCGATGGTCGTGGTGAAGGAGGCCGAGAATGATGTGCTCAGCGTCCCGATCGGGCTCGGCATCACCTTTGTCGCGGTGTCGGTCTCGGTGCCGGTGTAGGTGCCGGTGACCGTCGTGCTTTTGTTCGTAATCGCAATCGTTCCGGTCAGCGACGAGAGCAGGCTATCGTGCACATCGGTGAGCACCGCGTTCGCCGGGATCGACCCTGCCGCCTGGAGCTCGGTGAACCCGAGGAAGGAGAAGGTATGGGTCCAGGTGGGTGCCGCTGAAAAGCTAACCGCCGCTTGCGTGAACGTTGTTGCGGAGGCCGTTCCGGCGCAGGCCATAAGGGCCGCCGCTGTCAGCCCCAGTTTCGTCGTCTTGTCCATGGTGCCTCCTTGGCTGGGAGGGTATGCGAGATGCGACCGCTCCTCCCGCTAGGAACGCAAGGTCCGTGCCAAAAACCTATCTGACTGTTTTCATTAACGATCTATGTCGTCGGCACCAAATATTGACGCCAGCTGTAAACTCTTCCGACACTATCTTAGACGGGCCCAGCCGCGGCGGACGCTGTCGCCGCGCCCCAGCCGCCGACCGATAACTTATTTTTTACAATTAGTTGGTAGCTATCGGGCGGCCCTCTGCGGGCAATTCGGATTTCGTGCCGCGATGAGATCGGGTGTAAACAAACCCGGCAGCCTCGCGCCCGCGCCGACGATCGGGCAGAGGGGTGCATCCTCCGCCCGCCTCTGCTGCAATCCGGTCGCCTTCGCGCCGAGCGCCGTTCATCGGCCGGATTCCGCGCGCTTCGGCGAATTTGCCAACATTGCCGGGACACGCCATCCTCTCGCGATCGGCAGCCGGCGCGCTTTGCGGCCGCCGGGAATCCGGCGCGAAACCAGCCGGCGAGCAGGACGATTTTTTGATGCCGCGCCTGAATGCCGGTCGTAAACGAAAAGCACAGGGAGCTTAGCTCTGATGGCCAACTGGGATTACGGTTACGTTACGCATGTAAATTACCCGAGCGAATTCCACCGCGAGACGACCCCGACCTGGCTGGCGATGGCCGCTGTGCTGACCGGGCATCGGCCACCCGATTTGACCAGGCCGTTTCGCTACGCCGATCTCGGTTGCGGCTCCGGCTTCACGGCTGTCGCCGTCGCTGCTGCTTGTTCGGATGCCGAGGTGTGGGGCTTTGACTTCAACCCGGCTCATGTCGAGATGGCGCAGCGGCTGGCTGCGCGGGCCGGGCTCGGCAACGCGACGTTCGTCGAGGCCTCGTTCGCCGATCTCGCCCGCCGGCCCGACGGCGACCTGCCCGAGTTCGATTTCATCGTCTCTCACGGGGTGCTGAGCTGGATTTCACCCGAGAACCGAAGGCACCTGATCGACGTGATCGGTCGGCGGCTGCGAGCCGGCGGGCTCGCCTATCTCGGGTACAACGCGACGACCGGGTGGGCCTCGATGGTGCCGATACGTGAGCTGATGCGGATGCTGGCTGCTGGGCGGCCCGATCTCGCGATGACCGACGTTCTCGACATCCTCGATCGGGTCAAGCGGGCGGGAGCGCGATATTTCCAGCTTCATCCGATGCTCGATCCGCATCTGGCGAACCTCCGCGAGCGTGACCCGCGCGACCTGGCCCACGAGTTCCTGAGCGAGGACTGGCATCCGTTGATGTTCGCCGATGTCGCCGACGAGATGGCGGAGGCGAAGTGCACGTTCGTCGGCAGCGCCGAACTCAGCGACAACATGGAAGCGCTGTCGCTTCCGCCCGGTCTCCTGCCTCTTCTGGCCGAAGCCCAAGACGTTTACCTGAAAGAAACCTTGCGCGACCTCGGTCGCGCCCAGACTTTCCGGCGAGACATCTATCGCCGCGGCCACGCCCCGCCGCTTCCCGGAGAGCACCGCGCCGCGGTCGAGGCGCTGTCGATCGTCGGGCTCGGGGTGCCGATCAAGGACGAGATCACCTTCACGATACCGCAGGGCACCGCTACGGGCCGGCCCGAGATTTATCGGCCGCTTCTGGCGATGCTCGACGAGGGCACGGTCAGCGTTGCGGAGGCCCGAAAGTCGCCGGGCCTCGCGGGCTGTTCTCAGGCCGATCTCGTGCAGGCTGTAGCACTGCTGGTCGCCGGTGGCTACGCCCTGCCGCAGCTGCCGCACGGCGCCTCGACGGCCGCGCGACAGACGGCGCGCGCGCTCAACCTGGCGATCGCCGAGGACAATGCAAACGGCGCCGGACTGACCGGATTGGCGGCGCCCGCGGTTGGCGCGGCAATTTCCGCGGGCGTGGCCGAGAGCTTCATCGTCGGCGCCATCCTCGACGGTCGGCCCCCCTCGGTCGACAAGCTGACGGATCACATCCTGGCGCAGATGGAGCGCGGCGGGCGGACAAGCCAGCGTGACGGCAAGCCGGTCACCGATCCGCTGGAGGTCCGGCGGCTCACCGAAGACCTGGTCCGGAGCACCCTCGATCGGCGTGCTCGGGCGTTCAGGTTGCTGGGTATCCTCGAGGATTGACGCGGCGGCGCAGGCCTCGACCGGCTCCGCAGCCGGCGGCGGGCGCCGCGCCGAGCAGGCCGGCGAGAACAGGAGAGCGCCGCCGGCGGCGGACCCGTTGTCCATTTGCCGCCTCGACTTCCGGTCATGGCGGCGTCGGCTGCCGGAAATTGTGTAAAGAAAACCGACGGCGGCGTGGTTCGCCGACATCTCAGGGGCTAAGAGCGAGCGGGCGCCTCCGGGAGCCTACCGCGGCGGTGCCGCGAGCGCGCCGACCGCTGCGAAAAGCTGCGCCACCAGCGCGCGCGTCACGCCGCGGGTGACGAAGACAAGACGCGAGCGGCGGTCGGCATCGGGCCATTCCTCGAGCTCGACCGGCGGATGGGCGAGGTGCTGCACGGCATGGACGACAACCGGGCCGCGGCATTCGGCGATCGCGAGGATGCCCTTCATACGCAGCAGGTCCGCCCCGCGCAGCGCGGTCAGCACCGCCATCGCCTGATCAAAGCAGGCCCAAGGGATCGGTTCGCCGAAGACCAACGCGAAGCTGTCGAGACCGTGGGTATGGGCGGCGCCGCCGAGGTCGAACGGGCGCCGCGGCGCCGGCGGCTCATCGAGCAAAAAAGCCGGCTCGATCGCACCATTGTCGGCAACGGTGACGGGTGCCGGGCTGAGCGCCGCGAGCTGCGCCGTCAACCGGCCGAGCGCCGCGCTGTCGGCGAGATCGCTTTTCGTCAGGATGATGCGGTCGGCAAGCGCCACCTGCTTTCGCGCTTCGGGCATTCGCTCGAGGTTGGCCGCGCCGCTGACGGCATCGACGACGGTGACGAGCGCCTGCAGATGGAACTCGCGGCCGAGCGCGCGGTCGGTGGCAAAGGTCTGCAGCACCGGGCCCGGATCGGCGAGGCCCGAGGTCTCTATGACGACCCGCTCGAAGCTCGGCACCGCGCCGCGCGCACGGTCGGCGAAGAGGGTGCGCAGGGTTTCCTGCAGGTCGGTGCGGACATTGCAGCACAAGCAGCCGTTGCCGACGAGGAGGGTGACGTCGCTGCTCGAGCGCAACAGCGCCTGATCGATGCCGATCTCGCCGAATTCGTTGACGACAATCGCGGTATTGGCGCCTTCGGGACGGGCGAGGAGAGCGCGGACCAAGGTCGTCTTGCCCGCACCGAGAAACCCGGTCACCGCAATGACGGGCAGACGAGGCCCCCGCGCGCGGCGCTGACGGCGCCCGAACGGCGACGCGTCCTTACCGGCGAACAGCGCTTGTGGGTTGCTCTCTAAGGTTGAACTCAAACCGGTGCTCCGCTATGCCCGGCGCGCGATCGCGACGGTTGCGCGACGTCCAGCGCCGACGCCGCTCACAACGACGCCACGACGGCTGGTTGCTGTCGCGCGCGACTGGGCGACGTGCCAGTCCATCGCTTGAACGCGTGATTGAACGCCGCCATCTCCGAATAACCGAGCAGCCAGGCGATCTGTTGCAACGAGACGCGCTCGTCGGCAAGGTGTCTGAGAGCCTGCTGTCGGCGCAAATCGTCGAGGATTTCGCTGAAGGACGTGTGTTCGTCGGCGAGGCGCCGGGTGAGCGAGCGAGGGCTCATGCCTAGCTGCTGCGCGACAATGGCGGCGTGAACCCTGCCCTCGGGAAGCATCCGGACCAGCTGGCGTTCGACGATGTTCCTCAATCCTGTCGCGCTGCGCCGCTCGGCGAGCAAATGGTCGCCATGGGCGATCAGGATTTCCAACAGCCGGTCGTCCCCGGAAACGACCGCAACCTGCATCGCGCTCGGCGGAAAAACGACGCTTTCCTCGGTTCCGGCATACGCGACCGAGCAGCCGAAGAGCTGTGCGGCCTCGTCCAACGCGGTGTCGCGGGCGTGGGCAAAAGTTACTTGCGACACGGTAAATCGGCGGTTGGTGACGACGCGCAACGCACGGACCACGATCATTACGACAAACTCGCAATATTGCGGTCGCGGTTCGCTGTAGGGCCGCACAGGGACGATCGTGAGCGCCATCTTGTCGTCTTTGGGCACGAGCTCGAACAGTATGGCTTCGCTCGCCACCCTCGAATATCGAGCGAGATTGAAAAAAGCCTGCGCGATCGTCGTCGACGACGTTACCAAATAGTACGGAACGCCGACATTGCGCAGGTCCATTTGCAGCGCGACGTGCATTCCCAGCAGCGGATCCTCGGCCGCTGCGGCGGCGTATTCGAGAAACCGGTATTGCGAGACGACCGTGACCCCGGCGCCCGGATGCGACAGCTGATTCCGCGAGACACCCGCGCGCGCCAAGATCGGCTCGGCATCGATCCCGTTCCGGTCGAGGAACAGCAAAGTCTCGCGCGCCGCCACCCCCGGGGTGTGCAGAAACAGGTTCTCTTGCGTGTCCCCCGCGGGCTCTTCGGCCATTGCCCCACCTTGGCCTTCGGGTGGCGGAAAATATCAAGCATTTGGCTGACAGTATCAAGCTGACGGCCGATTGCCGAGCCATCTCAGGGGACAACGGGATTCGCCGCGGACATCACCCTCTCCGATCCTGCAAACCCGATCGGGTCTGTCCGCTCGCGGTGAGCTGCGCCGCGTCGTTTCCCTTGACCAACCACCGAGAGGACCATGAAAATGCGCGCTTTAATCGTTGCAGACGATGCGTCCGCCGCCCTGCGGGTCCAGACGATCCTGGCAGCGCAGAATTTCGTCTGCGACACGGCTGGCCTCGACGAAGATGGGATTGCCGTCGGCAAGCTGTACGATCACGACATCATCATTCTCGACCTCAGTGCGCAGAGCGGCGCCGGCTACGAACTAGTGCAGAAATTCCGCGCGGCCGGGGTGCGCACTCCAATCATGGTCATCGCGGCCACCGAGCAAATCGATCTCAGAGTGAGATGCCTCGGTCGTGGCGCCGACGACTTTCTTACCAAGCCCTACGATCACCGCGAACTGGTCGCACACGTCCAGGCCGTCGTCCGGCGGGCCAACGGCCACGCGCAATCCGAAATCCGCACCGGCAAGCTACTGATCAATCTCGATACCCGGGTCGCTTCCGTGTCCGACGTGCCGCTCCCCCTCACCCAAAAAGAATATTGCGTTCTCGAGCTCTTGAGCCTGCGCAAGGGCGTCGTGGTGACCAAGGAGGCGTTCCTCAATCACCTCTACGGCGGAATGGAGGAACCGGGTATGAAGATCATCGACGTCTTTATCTGCAAGCTGCGGCGAAAGCTCGCCGAAGCCACCGGTGGCCGCCATTACATCAATACCGTGCACGGCCGCGGCTATATCCTCAGCGACCCGGTTCTGCGGCCGCCGATGAGCGCGTCCGGCGACGGGTTGGAGCCTCCAACCGCGACAAGTCCGGCGCACGGAAGCTTTGCAGCCCAGACAATGGGCCGCTGATCAACGGGACGCCCCGTCAATGCGCGCCGGAGCGACAGCCGAGAAGATCACCCGCCAGAGGAGGACACCCGCAATGCGGGTTCGAGCGCGCGCGACCAGCTGAGCCGGCGCCAACGCCCGCGACATCGCCCCGGCTTCCCTGGGTTTTTCGGTCCCCTTCAAAAATCCATTTCGAGGGTGTAAAGCCCGCCCGAATGGCGGTCGACCGTGTAGACGATTTGCCGCTCGTCGACGAAGACGTCGTTGATCTGGATCGCCCCGCCGGGCGAGCGCGCCGGCGGCTCCGGCACGAAATAGCCGATTTCGGCCGGCTGGTAGGGGTTTGAGGTGTCGTAAGCGCGCAGCCCGCCGTTGAAATAGGTCGCGAGCACGATCCGGTCGGATTTCCACGCATTGGGCTTCGGCACGTTCTCGTAGAGATTGTGGGCGCCATAGCGGGCGCCGCGGCGCTGAAAGGTTTCAAGCGGCGGCAACGGGCAGGTCGCGATCGGCACCGGATTGTCCTCGGCGCGGCCGTCGACGATCCACACGAGCTTCGGCCAGTCGGCGCCTTCGGTGCGCACGCATTCGTCGCTGACGATGTAGAGGCCGCGGTCGAAGAACGGCACGACCGTATGGGTAAACCCGTGATAGGGCGGGTGGTAATCCCAGCGCGCCACCATCTTTGGATGGGCCTTGTCCGAAATGTCGAGGATCACGAGCCCGCCGTCGATATAGCCGAGATAGGCGCGGTCGGGCCGCTCGGGATAGACATTGGTGTTGTGCGGGCGAAAGCCGGTGTCGGCACCTTCGGGATGGCGCACCGGCGGCGGCGCGCTGTCGCCCTCGCGGGTGCCGGGCAGCCACCAACGCCCGACCTCGACCGGCTTTGACGGGTTCTTGACGTCGATGATCCGGTAGAACTGGTCGTCCTTCGGATGGGTCGGCTTAAAGTCGGGCGCGCTCGAGCTCATGTGGATGTATTCGCCGTCAGCGTACCATAGCTGGTGGACGCCGCGCGAATCCGGCCCCGAACAGTCGAAAAAGGTGATCGAGCGCGGGTTCTCCGGCGTCGAGATGTCGAACAGCTCGAAGCCGGCGGGCTCTTGGCCCTGCTCCTTGGTCTGATAGGCGACGGCGAGAATGTCGCCGACCGTCTCCAGCGAATTCGAGCGCATATGCGATTGCGGCAGATCGGTGCGCGCGACGATCCTGGGGTCGCGCGGATCGCTGACATCGATCCCGGTGAAATTTTTCGGCGCGCTCTCATGGGCGAGCCACAGGATGCGGCGGCCATCCTTGGCGATCTGGATCGACATGCCCTCGCCGATCCCGCCGAAGCCGTCGAGCTCGTGGTGCGCCAGCTGCCGGAAATTCCAGATCGCGGTGTCGGGCATGGGGTCGCTCCTGAACGCTGGGAGAGTTTTTCGGATTGGCCGGGTAGGCAAAGCCTTGCGCCGACGGCGGCCGGTCGTCAAGGGCAGAGCCGGCGTCAAAGGGCAGAGCCGGCTGGTGAGCCGCGGATGAC
>DATKHX010000092.1:0-10066 GCA_035510075.1 Allostellaceae bacterium | reverse complement strand
TCGGCCTTGCAGCCGCGGGTGCCGAGGTGCACGTCCGAGATCCAAATCGTGCGATAGCGCCGCATGCGCCGGCTCCGGCTCACGCCGCCCACTCCGGTTGCCGAGTGCTGATCGCGGGGTGTCCGCCGATCCGGGTCGGATCGCCTTCGGCAATTACGCCGGCGAGGCGCCCGCTGGGGTTGAGGGCGGCGAGCCGCCGAGATCCCGGTAGCCAAAGCGCAGAAAATAGGGTCGCGTCCGCGGCCACGTTCTCTCCCAGCAAAAATCTTACCCAAGGAGATCTTCTAGACCTAGTATGTTACAGTTTTTCGAGTGCTAGATGTTCGAAGCACCCTATTATCGGCTCGGTCGCAACCACGGTGGTCGCCGGCTCGGCGGGCCGCCGCAGCACGTTTGACTCGGGCGGCCGGCCGCCATAGCCTCCTACCCGACAGGGTTGCCTTCATCGGGAGCGGGGATGGTTCAGCCATCGAGCGCAGTGGCGCGGCAGACGACACCGCTCGCCCGCAAGCTCGCTCGGTTCGGGGAGTTGTCCGCCGAAGATCTCGAAATTCTCGACACGCTGCATACCGCAACCCGTGTCGTGCGCCGCAATCGCGACATCGTCTCAGAAGGACGCAGCTATGAGACGATGTTCGTATTGCTGGAGGGGAGCGCCATCCGCTACCGCGTTCTACGCGATGGGCGACGGCAGATATTAAATATCCTGCTGCCGGGTGATTTTATCGGCTTCCCCGGCTGTTTTTTCGAAAGCGCGCTGTATGCGATCACCGCGCTCTCCGATGTGGTCATTTCTCCGGTGCCGTTCGCGGTGCTGATCGGCCTTTTCGAGCGGCGACCACGGCTGGCGGCGACGATCTTTTGGTCGTTCGCCTGCGAGGCGGCGATCTATGCCGAACGTTTGATCGACGTAGGCCGGCGCTCGGCGCTCGAGCGCGTCGCCCATTTTTTGCTGGAGCTGCTGACCCGGTTGCGAACCGTCGGGTTGGCGGACGAGAAATCCTATCGCATGCCGTTGACCCAGGAGCTGATCGCCGATGTGCTGGGCCTCAGCGTACCCCACGTCAACCGCACCTTGCGGCAGCTGCGCGGCGACGGCCTCGTCACCATCCAAGAGCAGCGTGTGGTGATCAACGACATCGACGCGATGTCAGCGCTTGCGGATTTCGAGACGAGCTATCTGAGCCACTTCCGCATCCCGGCCGCGCTCACCGGCGGGTTCTGACGCGTCTCGGCGCCGAACTCGGCGTCGCTTTATCACGGATGTGCGATCGCGCGGCCAAACCTCCGCGCTAGGATTGCCGTTTATATAAAGCATCGGGATATAAAGCATCGGGGCCAGGGAGCTCGGCCGCGCGGCCTGGGCACGTGGCGACTGATCTGGATTATTCATTTATGTGAACGACAGCCCCCGCGGCACCGATCTTAACTCCCGGATTGGGCCGCGAAGCGCCACCAGAGAATGGCGACCGAGCACGTCCGCAAGGCTGCGGGGCCGGGGGGCGGCCGGAAAGGGAGGAGAACGCGATGGCCGTCAATCCGATCGGTGTCGGGATGATCCCGCCGAGCCATGTGCTCGGACGCAAGCTCGACAGCGTGCCGTTCAGCGCCTACCATGTGGTCGTCATCCTGGTGCTCGGGTTTGTCGGCTTTATCGAGGGGTACGATCTGGCGCTGACCGGTTCGCTGCTGGTGCTCGCCAAAGCACCCTTGCACCTGAGCCCCGACGCGGTTCGTGCGCTCGCCACCTGGCCCACTTTTCTGGTCGTCATCGGCGGCTTCGCCGCGGCGGCGATGTCCGACCGGGTCAGCCGCTTGGCGGTGATGCAAGTCGGCGTCATTCTCAGCACCTTGTGCACCTTGCTGATATTGCTGGTGCACAGTTTCGAGCAGCTGTTCGTCCTGCGGCTGATCACCGGCTTCTTTCTCGGCTTTACGATCTCGGCGCCGTTCCCGATCGCGGCCGAGCTGATGCCGGCGCAGCATCGGCGCACCTACGCCGCGATCTACGAAACCATGCTGGCGATGGCGTTCACCTTGTTGCCGTTTGTCGGCTTTGTTCTGGCCGACCACCCGCGGGGCTTTCAGCTGGTCGGGTTGCCGGGCGGCGTCACCTTGTTCATCGCGCCGGTGCTGATCTATTTCCTGATCCCGGAGAGCCCGCGCTGGCTGCTGCGGCGAGGCCGAGCCCGGGATGCGATCGACAACGTCAACCTGATCATCAAGCGGTGCGGCAGCCGGGTCGCGCCAATGACGGTCGCGGAGCTCGGAGCGGGCCGCGAAAGGGTGCCGGAGCAGCTGCCGCCATTCTGGAAGTTGTTTGCCCCGGGGCAGCTGCGCTGGACCGCGACCGGCATTCTGTGCGGCATCTGCGCCGGGACTGTGTATTACCTGATCGCGATTCTGCTCCCGAAAGCGCTGGTCAGCCAGGGCGCGGCTGTCGCTCTGAGCTTCGGACTGAGCTCGCTGGTGTTCGCCGCCAGCATCCCGGGCAAGCTGTTCAACGGCTTTATCATGGAAATCATCGGCCGGCGTTGGACGATCACCGGCGCGTTCCTGCTGTCGATACCCGGTCTAATACTAATGGTCATGGCGCATCGCGCCGGTTCGGCGGCGACCATTGTCTTTAGCGCTGGGGCGCTAATCACGGGGTTCACGACCCTGTCGATCTTCCCTGCCGTGCGGATGTACCTGTCCGAGCAGTTCCCGACGGCGCTGCGCGGCCGCGGGCACTTTTTCGGCGAATCGTTCGGGCGCATCTTCGCCGGCGTCATCGCTCCGTTCGTGATGGTCTCGCACACCGCCTCGCCGACGATCTTTTTCGGCACGATGATCGTCATGGTCCTGATCGGCGCCTGCATCCCGTTCGCGCTCGGCCGGGAGACCCTCGGCAACCTCGAAACCTTTACCGAAGCGCTTCCGGAGCTCGCTTGAACGCGCCCGGAACCGCCATGGAGCCGCCCGGCCGCCGCGGGCACGAACACATCAATCGCATCCTCGGCGAAGCCTGCTCCCGCTGCCTGGGTCCAAGAGAGGTGACGCCGCCATGCTGCAGCTTTTCCCACGCCGCAACCGTTTCCGCGAACCGTTGCTGCACCGCCTCGACCGCGCCGCCGGGAGACTCAACCCATTTCTGATAGTGGTCGCGATCGGCCTTGCCGTGCTCGATGCCTCGTGCCTGATCGCGCTTTTGGACACAGGGACGTTGGCGATAAGCCGAGGCGCCCCCGCCCCGACGATTTCAGCGCCCGCGGCGGGCGCGGCGCCGAACTAACCCGTCTCGCGATCGAGGGCGTAGCCGGCGGAGCGGACCGTACGCACGAGATCGGCGCCGCCATCGGCGTTGAGCGCTTTGCGCAAGCGGCGGATATGTACGTCGACGGTGCGCGCCTCGACGTAGACGTCGTGGCCCCAGACCGCGTCCAAAAGCTGCTCGCGCGAGAACACCCGTCCCGGGTGCTGCATCAAATGGCGCAGCAGGCGGAATTCGGTCGGGCCGAGATGGATCGGCCGCTCCGACCGCGACACCCGATGGGCGGCGAGATCCATCGTCACTTCGCCGAACCGCAATGTCTCCTCGGCGACGTTCGGATGGGCGCGGCGCATCACCGCGCGCAGACGCGCGGTTAGCTCGCGCAGGCTGAACGGCTTTGGGATGTAATCGTCGGCGCCGCTGTCGAGGCCGCGCACCCGGTCGGCCTCTTCACCGCGCGCCGTCAACATGACCACCGGGAGGGTGCGGGTCTGCGCCGAGCGGCGGATCTGACGGCAGACCTCGATCCCCGAGACAAGCGGCAGCATCCAGTCGAGCAGCACGATATCGGGTTTGCGCTCGGAAATGCGCAGCAGGGCTTCTTCGCCGTCGCTCGCCTCGCTGACCTCGAAGCCCTCCTTTTCGAGGTTGTAGCGCAACAGCGTGACGAGCGGCGCCTCGTCCTCGACGATCAGGACAAGCGGCCTGGTCATGTTCCGGCTCGGCCCGGCGGCAACACTTCGAAGCTCGAATTGTCGCCTTTCGGGCGCTTTTGCGTTAACGGCGTGCCGTGCACCAGGAAATAGAGGTCCTCTGCGATGTTTGTCGCATGGTCGCCGATCCGCTCGATGTTCTTGGCCATGAACAGAAGATGCGTCGAGGCGCTGATATTGCGCGGGTCTTCCATCATGTAGGTCAGCAGCTCGCGAAACAGGCTCGCATACATTTCGTCGAGCTCTTCGTCGCGCATCCACACCGCATAGGCCTTGTCGGCATCGCGGGCGACGTAGGCGTCGATCACTTCCTTGACGAGGAGCTCGGCCAGCCGCGCCATGCGCGGCAAGGCGTAAACCGGCTGCGCCGGCGGGGACTGGTCGAGAATGATCGAGCGCTTTGCGACATTGGCGGCGTAGTCGCAAATCCGCTCGAGGTCGCTACCGATCTTGATCGCTGAAAAGATCTCGCGCAAATCACGCGCCATCGGCTGCCGCAGCGCCAAGAGCCGAATCGCCAAATTGTCGAGATCGCGCTGCAGCTGGTCGACCTTGGCGTCGGTCTCGACGACGCTGGCGGCAAGATCGCTGTCGCGCTCGACCACCGCCTCGATCGCCGCGGCAAGCTGGCTTTCGGCGAGCCCGCCCATTTCGGTGATCGTATTGTTGAGCCGGCGCAGCTCCTCGTCGTAGCTCTTGATGATGTGCTCGGAAGACATCGCAACACCCCCTACCGAATTCAGCCAAAGCGGCCGGTGATGTAATCTTCGGTCCGCCGCTGCTTCGGGTGGGTAAAGATGATTTCGGTTTCGTCGAATTCGATCAGCTCGCCGAGATACATAAAGGCGGTGTAGTCCGAGCTGCGGGCCGCCTGCTGCATGTTGTGGGTGACGATGGCGATGCAGTAATCGGGCTTGAGCTCGGCGATCAGCTCCTCGATGCGCTGGGTCGAGATCGGGTCGAGCGCCGAGGCGGGTTCGTCGAGCAGCAGGATCTCGGGTCGGACGGCAATCGCGCGGGCGATGCACAGGCGCTGTTGCTGCCCGCCCGACAGACCGAGGCCGCTCTGCTTCAGCTTGTCCTTGACCTCGTCCCACAATGCCGCGCGGCGCAACGCCGATTCGATGCGGTCGTCGAGCTCCGACGCCGGCAGTCTTTCGTAAAGACGGATGCCAAAGGCGATGTTGTCATGGATCGACATCGGAAACGGCGTCGGCTTTTGAAACACCATGCCGATCTTGGCGCGCAGCAAGTTGAGGTCGAGCCCCGGCGCCAGGATGTTCTGGCCGTCGACCAACACTTCGCCGGTTGCACGCTGACCGGGGTAGAGCTCGTAAATTCGATTGAGGATGCGAAGCAAGGTCGACTTGCCGCAGCCGGATGGGCCGATAAACGCGGTGACACTCTTGTCGCGGATCGGCAGGTTGATGTCTGTGAGCGCCTGCGAGGCGCCGTAATAAAAATTTACGTTGCGAAGCTCCACCTTTTGCCGCGACGCCGGCGCAGCATGCGACCGATCGGAGACGGGCGGCATCGTTCGCGAGGCGGCAACCGCGGTAGGGCTCATGGCTTGAAGCTACTCCACGAGGCGAGCAAGCGCGCGCCGATGTTGAGACAGAGCACCGCGACCGTGATCAGCAACGCCCCACCCCAGGCGAGAACCTGCCAGTCGGCGTAAGGGCTCATCGCGAACTGAAAGATGACGACCGGCAGATTGGCCATCGGCGCATTCAAATCGGTGCTCCAGAACTGATTGTTGAGCGCGGTGAACAGCAATGGTGCGGTCTCGCCCGCGATCCGCGCCACCGCCAACATGACGCCGGTCAGCATGCCCTGGATCGCCGCACGGTAGGAGATCAACGTGATCACCTTCCATTTCGGCGTCCCGAGCGCAGACGCCGCTTCGCGCAGCGCGTTCGGCACCAGGTTCAGCATGTCCTCGGTCGTGCGCACCACGACCGGCACCACGATGATCGCCAGAGCGACCGCACCGGCCCAAGCCGAAAAATGGCTCATGCGCACGACCATGATCTCGTAGACGAACAAGCCGACGATGATCGACGGTGCGCTGAGCAATATGTCGTTGATAAAGCGGACCACTTCGCCGAAACGGCGGCCGCGGCTGTACTCGGCGAGAAAGGTGCCGGCGAGGATGCCTGTCGGAGTCCCGATCAGGGTTGCGAGCACCGTCATCACGACGCTGCCAAAGATCGCGTTTAGCAACCCGCCGGCGCTGCCGGGTGGCGGCGTCATCTGGCTGAACAGGCTCGGGGTGATCGCCGAGACGCCGTTGACCAGCAGGGTCCACAACACCAGCACGAGCCACAGGAGACCGAAGCCGGTCGCGGCAACCGACAGGCCCATCACCACGGCGTTGACCAGGCGGCGCCGAGCATAAGGCGTCATCGGCTAGCTCCCAGCCTGCTTTTGCAGCCGCAACAGCAGCCCTTTGGCGATGGCGAGCACGATAAACGTGATGATGAACAAGATGAAACCGAGTGCGATCAGCGACGAGCGGTAAAGATCGCCGAACGCCTCGGTGAACTCGTTTGCCAATGACGCGGAGATCGTTGTTCCCGGCTGCAAGATGGAAGCGCTGATGCGATGCGCGTTGCCGATTACAAAAGTGACGGCCATAGTCTCGCCGAGCGCCCGCCCGAGCCCGAGCATGATGCCGCCGACGACCCCAATGCGGGTAAACGGCAGGACGACCCGCCAGACGACCTCGCTGCGCGTGGCGCCGAGGCCGTAGGCGCTCTCCTTCAGCATTGGCGGCACCGTCTCGAACACGTCGCGCATGATCGACGAGATGAACGGCAACACCATGATCGCGAGGATAAAGCCGGCGGTCAGCACGCCGATGCCGAGCGGCGGGCCGGCAAACAACGCCCCCACCCCAGGAACCTGCCCGAGAGTGTCGATGATTGCGGGCTCGATATATTGCTGCACGAATGGCGCGAACACGAACAGGCCCCAGATCCCGTAAATGATGCTGGGGATCGCCGCGAGCAATTCGATCATCGTCGCCAGCGGCCGCTTGAGCCAGATCGGGCAGATCTCGGTAATGAACACCGCTATCCCGAACGCGACCGGTATGCCGACCAGCATCGCGATCGCCGAGGTGAGGAGGGTCCCGTATATCGGCGCCAGCGCCCCGAACTTTTCGGTTACCGGGTTCCAAGCCTCGGTGCCGACGAAGGAAAAGAAACCGAAGGCGCGCAACGCCGGCCAGGCGCCCTCGATCAGAGAGACGATGACCCCGCCGAGAATGAGCAGGACGAGGAGCGCGAACAAAAACGTGACGGCGCGGAACACCGCGTCGCCAATCGTGCCGACGCGATCGGTTGGCGCTGCTGCCCGGGTGATACCGGCGGTCTCAGCCGTCAAACTTTGCCTCCGAAGCGTCGACGCGGGCGGGGACAAAAAGCATTCCCCTTCGGGTGCCGCCATTCGCCCTAGGACGAATGCCCGTCCCAGACCGGCTTGCCGTCAGGCCCGACGATCTGCTTCCAGCTGTCCTCGAAGATTGCCACGGCGTTTTGCGGCATCGGGATATAGTCGAGCGATTCCGCCATCTTGGCGCCGTTTTTGTAGGCCCAGGCGAAAAAGTCGAGCACTGCTTTGCCCTTCACCGGATCGTCCTGTTTTTTGTGCATCAGAATAAAGGTGGCTCCGGTGATCGGCCAGCTCTCCTTGCCGGGCTGATTGGTCAGGATCAGGTAAGAGCCGGGTGCGCTCTTCCAGTCGGCATTGGCTGCCGCGGCCTGAAACACTGTGCTGCCGGGCTGCAACGTGGCACCATCGTGGTTGACCAGCTTGGCGTAGACGAGCTTGTTTTGTAGCGCGTAGGCATATTCGACATAGCCGATGGCGCCCATCGTGCGCGACGCCAATGCCGACACACCCTCGTTGCCCTTGCCGCCGAGGCCTACCGGCCACTCGACGGAGGTGCCCTCGCTGACCTTGTCCTTCCACTCAGGGCTGACCTTCGAAAGATAATCGGTGAAGATAAAGGTCGTGCCGGAGCCGTCCGAGCGGTGAACCACCGCAATCGCCGTCGACGGCAGCTTTAGCCCGGGATTGAGCTTGGCGATTTCCGGATCGTTCCATTTCGCGACCTTGCCGAGATAGATGTCGGCGATCGTTGGCCCGTCGAGCGTCATGTCGCCGGCCTTCAGCCCAGGCAAGTTGACCACGAGCACCTCGCCGCCGATCACCGGCGGAAATTGGGCGAGACCGTCCTTTGCCAGCACGTCCGGCTTCAACGGCATGTCCGAGGCACCGAAATCGACGGTCTTCGCGGTGATCTGCGCGATGCCGCCCCCCGACCCGATCGACTGGTAGTTCAGCTTGACCCCGGTCTTCTCGGCATAGGCCGCAGCCCATTTGGCATAGATCGGGTAGGGAAAGGTGGCGCCGGCGCCGGAAATTTCGGCCGCCTGCGCGGCCCAGCCGAACGTCGCGGCGGCAACGGCGCCGAGCAAAATGGTACGAGAGAGCTTCACGACGCTGCTCCACGGCGGACAGTGGGAAGGCCCTCTGTTAGCTGGGCAGCAACAAAATTTTATGACGATTATATTGCAAATATATTACACTCGCCCAAGACGCCGAGCTGATCACTTCGCGACGGCGTCGGTGAGCCGAGCGGCATTCGGACGCAGGAGCACGGTAAACACCGAGCCTTCGCCCGGCGTGCTCTCGATTTCGAGAAATCCGCGATGGCGGTTGACGATGTGCTTGACGATTGCGAGCCCGAGCCCGGTGCCGCCCATTTCGCGCGAGCGCGCCGTGTCGACCCGGTAAAAGCGCTCGGTCAGCCGCGGCAAATGCTCGCGCGCGATGCCCTCGCCGCGATCGCGCACCGCGACCGCGAGGAAAGTGGCGGCGGGGCGTCGCGCGGTCTCGGCGCCGACGCTGATCTCGGTCCCGGCGCGGCCGTATTTGATCGCGTTGTCGAGGAGGTTCTGAAACAGCTGCGCGAGTTCGTCGCGGTCGCCCTGCACGTCGGGGAGACCGGGCGGCGAGGTCAGTGCTATGCGCATGCCGCGCTCGGCGGCGCGCAATTCGAGTGTCTCGGCGAGATGCTGTAAGAGCGGCGGGAGAGCGACCCTGCCCCGCGGCAGCACGTGCTCGTTCAGCTCGATCCGCGACAACGACAGCAGATCCTCGACGAGGCGGGTCATGCGGGTCGCTTGCCCGCCCATAATCGCGAGGAACCGCTCGCGAGCCTCGGCGTCGTTGCGCGCAGGCCCCCGCAAGGTTTCGATAAAGCCGGTCAGGGTTGCAAGCGGCGTACGCAGCTCGTGGCTCGCATTGGCGATAAAGTCCGCGCGCATCTGCTCGGCGCGTTTCAGCTCGGTGACGTCGTGCAAGGTCATCACTGCGACGGCGCCGTCGAGCGAGAGACGGTCGATACGGGCCAACCGCGCGCGCAGCTGGCGCTCGACCGGAACCGTCAGGGTGAATTCGACGATCCGCGCCGCTTCGCCGCGCAGCACGGCATCCGCCGCCGTCAGAACGGCGGGGTTGCGCAGCACCGCGGCGAGGTCGCAGGGCGGCGAAAGCAGGCCGACCACCCCGGCGGCGGCGGTGTTGGCGCGCACGATCCGGCGTCGATTGTCGAGCAGGATCAGTGAGTCCGGAACTGCCGCGATGACCGCTTCCGCAGCCGCGGCACGGGCCTCGGCGGTTTCCGCCCGCTCGCGCCAGCTGCGCGCCGAGCGTTGGACTGCGAGCCGAAACTCCTCGACCGCGCGTCCGAGCGCCAGCGGTCGCGAGCCGGCCGCCAAAGGCGATCCGGGAGCAAGCTCCTCGACCACCTCGCCAAGCGCGCCGATCGCAAAGGCCAGCCGCGAGGCGACGAGCGCGGTTGCGGCAACCACCGCGACGGCCAGCACCAATGCCAATCCGGGGCGCAGAACCCCGGCCATGGCGAACCCGGCGAGGATCACGAGGCCCGGCACCGCGGCGGGTGCGGCGAACGCCAAGAGCCGCACCAGCCCGGCGGGCGGGCGCCGGATCATGCCGCGCCGCGACCCGAGCGCGGGCATGCCCGAAATCAGCGGATCGCGTCGTGCGCCGACAGCGCCGCGAGGTTGAC
>DATKHX010000091.1:0-20546 GCA_035510075.1 Allostellaceae bacterium | reverse complement strand
GCCGGACTTGTTCCGGCCATCCACGTGCCGGCGGAACGAAAGTCGTGGATGACCGGGACAAGCCCGGTCATGACGTTCAATTGTTTCGTGCCGAGCTGCCGCGATGCCGAGCCTGAAGGATTTGCGGCTGCGCATCCGCAGCGTTCAGTCGACCCAAAAGATCACCGCGGCAATGAAGGTCGTGGCGGCCTCCCGGTTGCGCCGGGCGCAGGAGCAGGCCGAGGCAGCGCGCCCCTATGCCCAGCGGATGGAGCGGGTCCTTGCCTCGCTCGCCGCGCGGATGACGGGGCTGCCGAGCGCGCCGCCATTGCTCGTCGGCACGGGCAAGGACGACACCCATCTGATCGTCGTCGCGACCTCCGATCGCGGCCTTGCCGGCGGTTTCAACGCTTCGATCCTGCGCGAAGCACGCCGTCGCATCCGCGAGGTCGAAGCGGCCGGCAAGCGGGTCATGATCCTGACCGTCGGGCGCAAAGGGCGCGACGGGCTGCGCCGCGACTATGGCCGGATGATCCATGACAGCCTGACCGATGTCGGGCGCCGTCATTTGTCGTTCGACGAAGCGCGCGACATTGCCGAGCGCATCCTGGTGCTGTTGCGCGCCGGCTCGTTCGATGTCTGCACGATCGTCTACAACCGCTTTCGCTCGGCGATCACTCAGATCGTGACGGCGCAGCAGCTGATCCCATTTCCGGTCGAGGCCGAGGGCGAGGCGGCGGCGGTCTCCTCGGCTACGGCCGGAGTTTACGAATTCGAGCCGTCGGAGGAGGAGATCCTCGGCGAGCTGCTGCCGCAGAATCTGGCGGTCCAGATCTATACGGCACTCCTCGAAAACGCCGCGAGCGAGCAGGGTGCGCGGATGACGGCCATGGACAACGCCACCCGCAACGCCGGCGACATGATCGCCCGGCTGACGCTGAACTACAACCGCACCCGGCAGGCGGCGATCACCAAGGAGCTGATCGAGATCATCTCCGGCGCCGAAGCGCTGCGCGCCGCCTGATTTGACAACCCCCGATTTGACAACCGCCGACCGGGATTAGACGAGGGCATTCCTGAACATGGCCAGAAACAGCATCGGCACGATCACCCAGGTCATCGGCCCCGTCGTCGATGTGCATTTCGACTGCGAATTGCCGGCGATCCTCCACGCGCTGCATGTCGATCGTTCGGGCAGCAAGCTCGTCCTCGAAGTGGCGCAACAGGTCGGCGAGAATGTCGTACGCACGATCGCGATGGACACCACCGACGGGCTGGTGCGCGGGACCCAGGCGGTCGACACCGGCGAGCCGATCATGATGCCGGTCGGCCCCGAAACCTTGGGCCGCATCCTCAACGTCATCGGCGAGCCGGTCGACGAACGCGGTCCGGTCGTGACCAAGTTGCGCTCGCCGATCCACCGGTCCGCGCCCGAATTCACCGACCAGTCGACCGAGGCCGAAATCCTGGTGACCGGGATCAAGGTTGTCGATCTGCTGACGCCTTACGCAAAAGGCGGCAAGATCGGGCTGTTTGGCGGCGCCGGGGTCGGCAAGACCGTGATCATCATGGAGCTGATCAACAACATCGCCAAGGCGCATGGCGGCTACTCGGTCTTTGCCGGCGTCGGCGAGCGCACTCGCGAGGGTAACGACCTCTACCACGAGATGATGGAATCGGGCGTCATCAACCCTGAGGGACCGGGATCCAAGGCGGCGCTCGTCTATGGCCAGATGAACGAGCCGCCCGGGGCGCGGGCGCGCGTCGGTCTGTCGGGGCTGACCGTCGCCGAATATTTTCGCGACGAGGAAGGCCAGGACGTGCTGTTCTTTGTCGACAACATCTTTCGTTTTACCCAGGCGGGGTCCGAGGTGTCGGCGCTGCTCGGGCGGATTCCCTCGGCGGTTGGCTATCAGCCGACTTTGGCAACCGATTTGGGGACCTTGGAAGAGCGCATCACCAGCACGAAAAAGGGGTCGATCACGTCCGTGCAGGCGATCTACGTGCCCGCAGACGATCTGACCGACCCGGCGCCTGCCACGACCTTCTCCCATCTCGACGCGACCACGGTTCTGTCACGGCAGATCGCCGAGCTCGGCATTTATCCGGCGGTCGACCCGCTCGATTCGACGTCGCGCATGCTCGACCCGCGGATCGTTGGCAACGAGCATTATCAGGTCGCGCGCGATGTGCAGCGCGTCTTGCAGACCTACAAATCATTGCAGGACATCATCGCGATCCTCGGCATGGACGAATTGTCGGAAGAGGACAAGCTGACCGTCGCCCGCGCCCGCAAAATCCAGCGCTTTCTGTCGCAGCCCTTTCACGTCGCCGAGGTGTTCACCGGCACTCCTGGCGTCCTTGTAAACCTCGATGACACGATCAAAGGCTTTAAGGGCATCGTCGCCGGAGACCACGACGACCTGCCGGAGAGCGCCTTCTATATGGTCGGCACGATCGACGAAGCCGTCGAGAAGGCGCACAAGATGGCGGCCGAGGCCGCTTGATGGCGTCGACGACCGGCTATCGGCTTGCTCCCTCGCCCCGCTTGCGGGGAGAGGGCTGGGGTGAGGGGTTGAGCGACGGTATCCCGAGGGATTGTCATACCGCGCGAGCCTCCTGATGCCTGACCAGGTGAATTTCGAGCTGGTGACCCCGGAGCGCATGGTGCTCTCGGAAATGGTCGACATGGTGGTGGTGCCGGGCACCGAGGGCAATTTCGGCGTCTTGCCGGGCCACGCATTGTTGATTTCGACGATCCGGCCCGGGACGATCGAGGTTTACCAGGGCCAACAGGTGATCCGGCGCATCTTTGTCGTCGGCGGCTTTGCCGAGGTGACCCCCGAGCGCTGCACCGTGCTTGCCGACGAGGCCCTCGCGGCGGAGGAGCTCGACCGCGCCGCGATCGAAGCGGAGCTGCTGGTGATCCAGGGCAATCTGCCGAGCCTGCGCGAGCAGACCGAGCGCGCGTCAGGCACCGATCGCGAGCGCCTCTCGATCGAACTCAACAGCCTCGAACGCGACGAAGCCGTCGCGCAAGCAAAGCTGCAGGCGCTCGTCGAAGCCGCCGCGAGCTAGGGAACTCGTCTTTGGCCCGATCATTCGCCCCGCTCGGGTCGCGCGAGGCTCGCGATCTTTTTGTTTCAGGCCCTGCCGGGGAGAGCGCCGGGTACGGGGTCGAGCAGCGGCTGATCGGGCCGCAGCCGCAGTGCCAGCCCGGCACCGACCAACAGCAATACGATCGACGCGAGGAATGGGACGGTCCAGCTCCCGGTCACGTCGATCACGTAACCGAACACAAACGGCGAGATGATCCCCGCCAGCCCGAAACCGAAATTCATGATGCCGCTGGCCGAGCCGGCATACCGGGGCGCGATGTCCATCGGCACTGCCCAAATCGGCGCGACCACCAGCTCGACGCAGAAAAACGCCAACGAAAGGCACAAAGTCACCACGGCGAGATCATGCATCAGCACGACCGGGATCATGAACAGGAACCCGCCGAAGAGGCCGCCGGAAATGACCCAGCAACGCGCTCGGCGCAGGTTGCCGGTGCGCCTGAGGATGCGATCGCTGATCACGCCGCCGAGTGTGTCGCCGATCACCCCGGACAGGAATACGCCCGAGGAAAAAAACGCCGAGTGGGCGAGGTTGAGGTGGAAGTTGTGAAAGAAGAACGAGGGGATCCAGCTCAGAAACAGCCATAAGGTCCAGCCATAGCAGAAATCCACCGCGGTCACCGGAAGAACGCGGCGCGCCAGGCGGAGCCAGGGCACTGGCGCGCGGACCGCGGCCGCGGGCCGCCCGGAGCTGAGCCCTTCGAGTTCGGCCACGGTGATCCGGGGGTGTCGGCGCGGATCGTCGCGGAAGAACCAAACCCACACCGCCATCCAGATTAGGCTCGCGCCACCGAGCACGACAAAAGAGCCGCGCCATGACAGGAGTGTAATCAGCCAGGCGATCATCGGCGGCGTCAGCGCATTGCCAATACGCGAGGCTGAGTGGGTAACGCCCTGCGCGAAACCCCACCGGCTGGCCGGCAGCCAGGCCGCCATTGCACGCGTGGCGGTTGGGAATGCCGCTCCCTCGCCAAAGCCAAGCGCGAGGCGGACCAGCACAAGCGCGGCCAACCCGCCGACGGCTCCCGTCAACGCGGTCGAGATGCAGACGACCAGGCCCGAGACGCCGAGCGTCCAGCGCGGCCCGAATTTGTCGCCCAGCCAGCCGCCGATCAGCTGGAATACCGCATAAGGGTAAGCAAAGGCGGAAAACGCAAAACCCAGGGCGGTGTTGCTGAGGCCAAGATCGGTCTTGATCAGTGGCGCCGCTGTCGAGATGTTGACGCGGTCGATATAGAAAATCAGATACATGAAGCACAGCAGGATCAGCACTTTATTGGGGGTGCTGTTCCAGGCTGATCGCCTAGCCGGCGGAGCGGCGCCCGAAATCGTATCCGGCGCGGGGTCTGGTGTAGTCATCCACGGCTACCCATTGGACGGGGTTTTGATTCGTTTGCCGCCGACCCGAGACGATGGCGGGCCAAGGCGCGATCGTCCGCCGAGCCTTTCTTGACGGCGCCGACCGAGGTGCGCAGGGGACCGCCGGTGGAAATGACGACATGCGGTCCAGGCGCTCGGCCGGTCGTGATCTGGACATCGGAAGTCATCGTCAGCCCCCCACCAATAGGCTGCGGTTTCAATGGGTTTGGGTAAGTTCAACGATCCAGCCAAACATCGGCCAGGTCCTGGCCGATATATTGGCTCGGAGTCATGTTCCACCCTTTGACGTTCGCAGTCGTCGGGACGATCCGGTTATACCAAAGGAGCGGCACGGTATAGGCCTGGGTCAGCGCCTGACGCTCGAACTCGCGGACGATCAGCGCGCGCCGCCGCGGGTCGGGCGTAACCGCCTGGCCGATGTACAGCGCATCGAGATAGCGATCGGTCGACGAAGAATAGTTTGCCGGCGAGAGATCGCGCGACACATATTTTGTCAGCTGCAGTGTCGGATCGTCGAAATAATCGCCGGTAAAGTCGATCGCGGCTTCGAAATTACCTTCGGAGAGCGCGGCGGTCCAATCCTTCAAGCTCAGTTTCGCTTGCTCCACGTTCAGGCCTATCGCACCCCATGCCGCGGAGACGTAATCGCCTCCGGGGATCCAAGGCATCGGCAGATCCCGATTGGTCAGCTTGACCGTCAGCTGCCGCACGCCCGCCTCGGCGAGAAGCCGCTTCGCTTCCGTGCGCGAGGCCGCGGCATCGCGCCAGTAGCCGGGGAGGCCAACCAGCTCGGCCTCCGCGGTCGCCATGCTGAAGCCCGGCCGCAGGAGTCCACCGACGAATTTGAGCACCGTCTTCTGCGACAGCGCCTCGGCGGCGCCCCATCGGTCGATCGCGAGCGACAGCGCACGCCGGACCCGCGCATCGCTATAAGGCGGGCGCTTGGTATTGAAGACCACGAGCAGGTTCAGCAAGGTCGGGCTCTCGTAGACCGTGACCCCGTCTCCGCGAGACGCGACCAACTCATCGCGCTCGTTCGGGCTGACAAAGCGAAATTCAGCCATGATACGGCCGTCTTCAAAGCTTTTGATCATCTTGGCTCCGGTGACGAAATCGGCCCGGTAGCCGTCGAGATAGGGTTTTCCCGCCCGAAAATATTGCTCGAAACGTCGCCCCGTCCAATGATCGCCCTTGACATGCTCGACAAAGGCGAAAGCGCCGCTCCCCATGATGTGGCTGACCGGGAATAGCGGATCCTGCTTGAGCTTTGCCGCGCTATAGATCGAATTCCACTCTGAGGCGAAGTTTTCCAGCATGGCCGCTTCCGGCCATTTCAAGTGGAAGATCACGGTCAGCGGATCCGGCGTGTCAATGGCGCCGATTGCGGCATAGTTCACCCGGCGCACCGAAACAACTCCGGGGGGAGGCCGAACGATCCTCTCGTAGCTCGCCTTCACGTCCTCCGAGGTCAGGCGCGATCCGTCGTGAAACAACACGTTCGGATGAAGCTTGAAAATGTAGGTGAGCCTGTCGGGCGACACCGCCCACGATTCGGCGAGATCACCCTCGACCCTGGGATAATTCGCGGTATCGAACTTGAGAAGCGTCGAGTAGTGCGGCGCGATCGGATGCAGGGTCGCGAACGACACATTGGCGTGACAGTCGTAATTTGGCGGCTCCGCATCGACCGCAAAATTCAGCACCCCGCCACGCTTCGGCACGAGCTCGGCCACGGCTCGAAATGCGCCCCCCAACGGAGCGAGGACCAAGCCGCCGGCAACCGCCAGCAGCGTGCGCCGGCGCGGGCTCATCGCCGTCGATCCGGGCGTCGGCGGGACTGGCGCCGACCCTTGCCGAGGCCCTACCGGCATCGCCTCCTGTCGCCTGGGTAGCACTTTATCGGGCAAGGCTTTTTTGCCAGCGCTCGAATTGGCTGAACAGATCGTCCTTTTGCTGCTGGGTCAGCGGAGTCCCGCCAGCCGCCTGCTGCCGCTCGTCGATAAAGCGGGCAAATATCGCCTTCAAATCCTGCTGACCCGGCGCCGCAGCAACCGGGGCATTGCGCTGCAGCCAGTTGGCGGCCGGTGGAAAACGGCGCCAGCCGGGTAGGTCGGCCGCGATATTGACCTCGCTCCACTTCGGATGATGACCGGGGGCTAGCAGCGACTGAAAGCCGGTGAAAAATGCGTCGACGAAATTGACCACGTTGCGGTACCGGTCGGAATCCGGCTGAAGGTTGGCGACCGCGAGCACCGCGCCGACCGCAACTGTGTCGACCGGATGGTTGGCGTCGACCAGGACCGGATAGTCATCAACGGTCAGACGCGCGGGGACGTAGGCGGCGGTGACCGCGGGGTTGAGCGGGATCGAGAGAAAATGCAAATTGTTCTCGATCAGGTTGCGAAAGATCGGCGCGGGCTTGCCGGTAACAATCGCGACCGCGGCGAGCTCGCCGCGGCGCAACTTTTCGAGCGCCACGCCCTGATCGTCATTGGTCGGGACAATCGGAATGTTGAGCAGTCCGAACAGCCGCGTCGCGGTGACTTCAGTGCCGCCGCCGCGCAGATCGACATTGACTTTTTGGTTGGCGAGATCGGCGACGGTTTTGATGTCGCTTCGGGCAAGCAGATGAAATTCCTCGTTGTACAGCTTGGCGATATAGCTGACGCGGTATTCGAGGCCGGGAAACAGGTTTTGCTGCCGTGCGTAATTGAGCACGTCCACTTGCAGGATCGCGAGGTCGACGCCACGCAGGAGATCGAGGTCGGTGATGTTCTTCAGACCGCCCTTGCCGACGACAGGCAGCACGCGCCGGGTGGCGCCGTCGTCGACGACGTTGGCGAGATCCTCGGCGATTTGCACCGAGATGCCGCTGGCGCGACCGGTTTCCAGTTCGACGACACCGCGATTGACGGCTGCCTGGGCCGGCGACGCTGCGACATAACGCGCGGCGTTGACGGCGACGGCGAAACAGCTCAACGCAGAAACGACGGCGGCGGCGGTGATGATTTTCCAGTGCACCATCTGTCCAAGTCTCTAGTCAACAGTGGGTTCATCGGGCGCCCCCGCCGAATACCCGCGGATACCGGAACAATGCCCCGACCGAGCGGCGTCCGTCAGAGGGAATAGGCAGCGTCCGCGCTCTGTCACGCGGCTCCACCCCCGTCGAGATTCGCGATGGCCGCCTTCTCTGGTGCTGGCTCCGGTTGCGCCTGGCAGAATGTCCATGCCGAGGCGTGGTCGCCGTTGCGTCGAAGGACGTTTTTGCAGGCCAGCGGACAGGTTGTCGATCGGCAAGACCGCATGCGACGAGCGGCTCGCCTCTCCCGCTTCGGGTGCGCTCGACGGTCGGGTTCGGTGCCTCTGCCAAGTCCTTCGCTGAGGTGACCCCGCGGCCGCCCCTGTGTATCGCTGACGGTACCGCAACCGGAATCTCCCCCAACAAGACGTCTCGACCACCGGCTCCGCATTGTCGCAATTACTTGCGCGCAGGACAGGAACGTCATTTTTCCGTCATTATTGCCCTTCCGTCAAGTCTCCGGGCGTTTGCAACAAAATTTCATCATCTTGGGGGTCCGCTTGGTTAATGCTGGGTTAGAAGTTTTATTGAGCGGGCAATTGCGCCGGCCCGGCCGCATGCGGCTGAAGTCAATTCGGGGGACAACCGGTTCACAAACTGCTGTCGAAAATTAAGGTTTATATCATCCGTTGGGATGAACGCCGCGACGTGCGCTGCGGCTGGCGACGCGCCGGTGATGCCGGTGGAGCGGCGGTATCGGGCCGCGAACAGGAGGTGCCCGGCTCCTCTGGTTTTGGCGCCCAAATGTTAAGCTCGGAAGCGTGGTGCCCAGGGGAGGAATTGAACCACCGACACACGGATTTTCAGTCCGTTGCTCTACCAACTGAGCTACCTGGGCGCGCCGGCGCGGCCTTATAGAGGATGGTGCGCGCACTGTCCAGCCGTTCGATCGGGGTTGGGGCAACGCCCCGCTGCGCGGCCGCTCGCCCAATACGGTCGAAAACGCCGCCGCCCCACGTTTCGCCATAGATCTGGGTACACACCCCCATTTTCCCTGGTGCCAAGAAAGGCCAGCTGTATCTTTCCATCAATTTGCAGTCTACGCAGCGCATTGCGTGACAACGCAACGGGGAGGATGCGAAATGACAGGACGTTCACGCGAGATCGGCGCTTCGGTGTTGGCGGGGTTGCCGCGGCGCGCGGTGATGCGTGCGGTCGCGGCGGGGCCGCTGGCGGCGGCGCTCGCGACCGCGGCTGGCGGCGGCGCGCGGGCGGCGGATGACGAGCCGTTTCCGTCGCATCCGCGGTGGAAATTCGTCTTTGTCAACCATGTGACCACCAACGCCTTTTTCGTGCCGTGCCAGTACGGTATCCACGATGCCTGCGCGCTTCTGGGCTGCGACTATCAGTGGACCGGTTCGGAAACCTCCGACGTGGCGCAGATGGTCAACGCGATGAATACCGCGATCGCGGGCAAGGCGGACGCAATCGCCGTCTGTATCGTCGATCCGAAAGGTTTCGACCGGCCGATCGGGCGCGCGCTCGACGCCGGCATCCCGGTGTTCAGCTACAACGCCGACGCGCCGCATAACAGCGGCAGCCGGCGCCTCGCCTATATCGGCCAGGATCTGTTCCTGTCCGGCCAGATGATGGGCGAGCGTATCGTCAAATTGGTCGGCGAGGGCGAGGTGGCGATCTTTATCGCGACGCCCGGGCAGCTCAATTTGCAGCCGCGGGTCGATGGAGCGATGGATTCGATCAGAAAATCGGGGGCGAAGATCGACGCCACGATGATTGCAACCGATCCCACGGCAAACGCCGGATTGTCGAAGATCCGCGCCTATTATTTGGGTCATCCGAAGGTGCGCGGAATGTTCGGCACCGGCGGTGGCGACACGATGAATACCGGGCTGATCATGCGCCAGTACGATTTGGCCAAGAAGGGTGTGCATGCCGGCGGATACGACCTCTTGCCGCGCTCGCTCGAGGCGGTGCATGACGGGTTTCTCGACTTCGTGATCGACCAGCAGCCCTATCTGCAGGGCTTCTACACGGTCATGGAAATGTTCGCCTACAAGGTCTCGGGCGGGCTCGTTGGTCCAGCCGATGTCAACACCGGCCTCAAATTCGTCACCAAGGACAGCATCGGCCCCTATCTGACCACCAAGACGCGGTACGAAGGCAGTGGTGCAGTAGCGCAGACCGTGCCGCGAACCGGGCCGATCGGCCAGTGAGCCTGTCGCCGCAGATTGTGGACCGGGCCGCCGCGCCGCGCCGCGGGATCGCTCGGCGGGTCCGTGATTTCGCCCTGCGGCCGGAGGCGAGCGTCGTTGTCGTGTCGGTGGCGCTCGTCGCCTATTTCGAAATCGCCAACGCCAATTTTCTGACCAACGACAATCTGCAGACGGTGTCGCAATTCGTCGCCGCGCCGGTGATCATCGCCTGTGGCGAGATCATGCTGCTGATCTGCCGCGAGATCGATCTGTCGGTCGGTCAGGTGTTTGCGCTGTCCCCGTTCATCATGGAGCATGCCGAGGCGATCGGGCTGCCCGTCGTCGCGGCGATCGTCGTGGCGCTCGCCGTCTGCGCGCTGATCGGGCTTGCGATCGGGCTGATCACGATCGGGCTCAAGGTGCCCTCGTTCATCACCACCCTCGGCATGCTGTTCCTGATCACCGGGGTGACCTTGACGATCTCGCGCGGCTACCCGGCCAACACGCCGGGCGGCCCCATCCTGACCGGCATCATGGGCGCCTGGGGCTATTCGGAAATCGTCTGGGCGGTGCTGATCGTGGCGGTCATGCACGTCGTGCTGCGCCATACGCGCTGGGGCCTGCACACGATCGCGATCGGCGGCAACATCGTGGCTTCGGCCGAGGCCGGCATCGCCATCAATCGCATCAAGATCGGCAATTTCATCCTGACCAGCACCTTGGGCGGGTTCACCGGCCTGTTGGAGGCGTTCCGCGTCGGCTCGACCGATCCGCTGGCGGGCGGCAGCACGATCATGTTTTTGGGCGTGGCCTCGGGGGTAATCGGCGGGACCGCGATCGCCGGCGGCGCCGGCACAATCGTCGGCGGGCTGGTTGGCGGCATGATGCTCGGCGTGCTGCAGGATGGGTTCACCCTGCAAGGGATAAACGCGTTCGCCTTCGACATCATCATCGGCGCCGCGATCCTCATCGCCATGGTGGCGAACATCCATCTGGCGCGACTGCGCGGCGGCGGGGCAATGCCATGACGGACGCGATCCGAACCGAGGCAATCCGGGCCGAAAAATTGGTCAAGGTGTTCGGCAAGGTGACGGCACTCGCCGGCGTGTCGCTGCAGGTGGCGCGCGGCGAGACGCTCGGCATCCTTGGCGACAACGGCGCCGGCAAATCGACCCTGATCAAGATTTTGACCGGCTATCACCAGCCCGATGCGGGGCAGGTGTTCGTCGACGGCAGGCCGGTCGAGCTCGCCTCGGTCGACGACGCGCGCGCGCTCGGCATCGAATGCGTCTATCAGGATCTGGCGCTGGTCAACGGGCTCAGCATCTACCACAACATGTTCTTGAACCGCGAGCTGCTGCGCCGCGGGCCGCTGCGGCTTCTGGACCACCGCGAAATGCGGCGGCGCGCGGCGGACGCACTGGCGCAAATCGGGGTCGACGTGCCCTCGGTCGAGACCGAGGTCGGCATGCTGTCCGGGGGCCAGCGCCAGGCGATCGCGGTGGCGCGCGCGGTCTACTCGCAGGCGCGCATCCTGTTGCTCGACGAGCCGCTCGCGGCAATGGGCGCGCGCGAGGCGCGGCTGATCATCGGGCTGATCGAGCGGCTGCGGGCGCGGGGCGACATCGCGATCGTGATGATCGCGCACAACTACGCGCAGACCCTGGAGATCTGCGACCGCGTAATGCTGATGCAGCACGGCGAAGTCACGTTCGAGAGCCGGGCCGCGACGACCTCGGCCGAAGAGCTGTTGGAGATCGTGCGCCGCGAATACCGCGCCATCCGCATCGGCTGACCGCCCGCCAGGCCGGCGACGAATTTACTTGGCCGACCTGACGATCAGCGCATCGACGACCGTCAGGCCCTGGCCTTGGCTGTGGACGATGACCGGGTTGAGGTCGATCTCGTCGATCAACTCGGCGTGATCGGCGGCAAAGCGCGACAGGGCAGCGATCAGCTCGGCCAAGGCGGCGCGATCGGCCGGCGGGGCGCCGCGCACGCCGTCGAGCAGAGCCGCCCCCCTTAGCTCGCCGAGGAGAGAGAGCGCCTCGTCGGGGCCGATCGGCACCGGCGCGAAGACGACATCGCGCAACACCTCGACGTGGATGCCGCCGAGCCCGACCATCAGCATCGGGCCGAAATCGGGGTCGCGCGTGACGCCTAAAATGATTTCGATGCCGGGCGGCGCCATCTTTTGCACGAGCACGCCCTGGATCGCGGCACCGGGATGCCCCGCGGCCGCATTGGCCAACACTTGCGCATAGGCCACGCGCACCGCGGCGCCGCCCTCTACGCCGAGCGCCACGGCGCCAGCCTCGGTTTTGTGAGTAATGTCGGGCGATTGCACCTTCAGCGCGACCGGACCGCCGATGCGGCCGGCGGCCGCTGCGGCGTCGTCTGCGGATTTTGCCAGCGCCTCGGGCGGGCGCGGCACCCCGTACCCGGCGAGCACCGCCTTGGCCTCGTTCTCGGTCAACACCGGACCGGCGGCGCCGAGCGCACCGGCGGTTTCCTCGCGCCGCGACGGCGGGGTCGCGGGCAGTGGCGGTCGGTGCCGCCGTTCCTGAAAACGAGCGTAATCGACCAATGCCCGGATCGCGCGGGCGCAGCTCGGCATCGAGGTGTAGCAGGGGATACCGGCTTCGGCGAAGGCCGCCATCGCCGCCGGCGAGGCGCCGGTATAGGTCACAAGCAGGATCGGCCTGTCGCGTGGGCCCGAGAGCGCCGCGAGCTGCTCGGCATGCCCGGCAGCGGTCGCTTCGTTGGCGAGCGAGCCGATCAGAAGGATCGTGTCGATACGCTGCGATTGCCGCACGATCTCGATCAACCGCGCATAGCCGACCTCATGGATCGCCTGAGCGGTGGCGTCGACCGGGTTTTGCGCCGAAGCGTAAGACGGCAGCAATGCCAGGATGCGTTGTTGGACGTCGTCTTCCAGCACGGGCAATTCGAGGCCGTGCGCCGACAGGATGTCGGCCATCCACACGGCACTGCCGCCCGAGCCGGTGATGACGGCGACGCGGTTGCCTCGCGGCAGTGGGCAAAACGCGAAGGCGGCGGCGACATCGAGCATGTGGTCGAGGTCTTCGCCGCGAATGATGCCGTGATGGCGGAAGATCGCGTCGTCGACGACCCCGGCATGCGCCAAGGAACCGGTGTGCGAGGCCGCGGCACGGCGCCCGGCGTCGGAGCGGCCGACCTTGGCTGCTATCAGCGGCTTGCCGGCGGCGGCCGCCTTGTCGGCGACGGCGCGGAAGCGATCGGGATTCCGGATTCCTTCGAGATAGAGCAGAAAGATATCGGCGCCGCCATGGTCGAGCGCCCAGTCGACATAGTCATGCGCCTCGAGGATCGTCTGGTTGCCGGCGCTGACCTGATACGTAAACCGCAACTGCCGATCGCGCCCGCGGTTCAAGAAAGCAAAGGTCAAGGCGCCGCTCTGACAGCTGACCGAAATCGGCCGGCCATGCGGCGTCGCCGGCAGCAGCGGGCGGGCGGGATCGTGAAACACCGGGCTGAAGGTCGCGACGACCCGCTGCAACGGGTTGACGAGGCCCTCGGAATTGGGACCGCAGACGAGGATGCCGTGCCGCTCGGCGATGCGGCGCAATTCGATATCGCGGGCATGAGCCGCCTCGCCGCTCTCCTCGGCAAAGCCCGAACTGATCACGACCGCCGCACGGATGCCGCGTCGGCCGCATTCGTCCAGGGTCCGCGGCACTACCGCCGCCGGCACCAGGATGACCGCGAGGTCGGCCGCTTCAGGCAGATCGGCGACCGAGCCATAGGCGCGCAAGCCCAACACCTCGCTCTGGCTGCGCGTGACGGGATAGACGCGGCCCTCGTAGCCATGGCCGATCAGCGCCTGCGTCAAGCGGCCGCGCAGGGTTGCGGTATCCTCCGAGGCGCCGATCACCGCGATGCTCTCGGGTGCTATGAGGGGACGAAGGTCAGGCATCTGACTAGGGACTCATACGACGGTGCACCTCGCTCCGCTTGCGGAGAGAGGTCGGAATTTGCGCATGTCCGATATCCGGGAGCGGGGGCGACGGTGCGTGGGGTAGCCCTCACCCCGACCCTCTCCCCGCAAGCGGGGCGAGGGGGGAAAACGCTCGGCATCAGCGCAAGCCGAGGCCACGGGCAATGATGCCGCGCAGAATCTCGCGCGTGCCGCCCTGGATCGTCAGCTTGGGCGCGATCAGGGTGGTGTAGCGCAGCGCCTCCTCGAAGCGGTCGTCGTTGCTGTCGGGTTGCTGGTCGCCCGATGGCGGCGCCAAGAGGCGCACCTTGTCGGGCAACGCCTGCTCGAAATTGGTGCCGAGGTCCTTGACGACGGCGGCCTCGACCGCCGGCGTCTTGCCGGCCTGCAGCATGCCGGCGACCGACAACGACATGCGGCGCAGGGTGGCGAGGTGGGCGACTTGGCGGCCGATGCCCTCGGCCAGCCGCTCGCTCGGCTCCTCGCCGGCGACGCGGACCAATTCAACGAGGCTAGAAAAAGTCTCGATCCAACGATCGGGGCCGCTGCGCTCGTAGGCGAGTTCGTCGGTCGCCTGCTTCCACGCCATGTCGACCTCGCCGATCAGATGCGAGTCGGGCAGAAACGCGTCGTCGAACACGACCTCGTTGAAGTCATGGCTGCCGGTCAGGTTGATGATGGGGCGGATCGTGATCCCGGGTATCCTCATCTCGACCAGGAACTGGGTCAGGCCGTGGCGGCGGTTTTCCTTGGTCGACGGCGAGGTCCGCAACAGCGCGATCATGTAGTCGGCTTCGTGGGCGTTCGAAGTCCAGATCTTGCGCCCGTTGACGAGCCAGCCGCCATCGGTCTTGGTGGCACGGGTTGAGGCCGCGAACACGTCCGACCCCGAATTCGGCTCGGAAAGCCCAATGCAAAAGCACAATTCACCGGCCGCGATCTTGGGCAGGATCCGTTGCCGGACTTCCTCCTGGCCGTAGCGCAGGATCACCGGGCCCGATTGCCGGTCGGCGGTCGAATGGGCGCGGGTTGGCGCGTGCGCCGCCAGCATCTCCTCGGTCACGACATAGCGTTCGAGCTGCGAGCGCTCGTGACCGCCGTATTTTTTTGGCCAGGTCATGCCGATCCAGCCCCTCGCCCCCATCTTGCGGCTGAACTCGCGTGAGAACCCGCCCTTGCCGCGATGCGACGCCAAGGTTCCGGCCTCGGCCTCCTGGTGCAGAAAGGCACGCACCTCCTGCCGCAATTCCTTGGCCTCGGGCGGCAACTCGACCGGGTCGAAGCGAAAGCTGGTGCTCATCGAGGCCTCATGAACCTTGCGTGATAAACGGCCACAATTGGTCGGCGCCTTGGGCCGCGACCATCCGGCCGAGGCGGGTCGCCCACACCGTCTCGTTGCCGAACTCCTCGCGCCAACTCCACAGCCGCCGCGTCGCATGGTGCAGGGTGTGCTCGTAAGTAAAGCCCATCGCGCCATGGACCTGATGGGCGATCGCCGCACCCGCACCGGCAGCTTCGCCGGCGCGCACCTTGGCGATCGCGATCTCGGCCTCACCGAGATCGGCGCCGGCGCAGGCTTCGGCGGCGAGATCGGCGGCCGCGCCCGCCGCGGCGACTTCGCCGGCCAGGGTCGCGAGGTTGTGCTGAACCGCCTGAAATTTCGCGATCGGGCGGCCGAACTGCGAGCGATCGAGCGCCCATTGGACCGACTGATCGAGGATCGTCTCGAGCGCGCCGGCAATCTGCTGCAGCCGCACGGCGGCGCCAAGGCGCTGGATCGTGTCCTCGTTGGCGGCGGCGGGTTTGACCGCAACCGGGGCGGCGCCGTCAAACGACACGGTGTCACGCGGCTCGCCCGCGAGGCTTGCGTCGTGGCCGATCGGCAACCCATCAGTCGCCACCAGCGCCACGGCCCGTTCGCCCTCACGGGACAAACCCGGGGGCTGAAGGCCCACGCGATGGGCCAGCACGGCGATATGGCTGGCGTTGCGGGCGAACGGCACCCGGCGGGCGCGGCCGGCGAGCCTGCCGTCGGCGTCGAGCGTGATATGGCCGTCGGCATGCACCGGGGCGATCGTCATCGGCCCCGCCGGCGCCGCGATGCCGGCGCGCGCCAGCAGCCAGCCGGCCATCAAGGTTTCGGCCAATGGTGCGGGGACCGCGAAGCGGCCTGCCGCGCGCAACACCGCAAACCCGTCGGCCATCGCGGCGCCAGCGCCGCCTAGCTCTTCCGGGACCCACGCGACGGTCAGCCCCGATTCTTCGAGGGCATCCCACAATGCCGTTGGCCACACGCCCTTTTCGGCATCGTTGATCGTGGCGGGCTCGCACAGGTCGCGAAAAATTCGCGTCGCGGTGTCGACGATAATGTTGTCGGTGCTGTCGCTCATTTCGCTTCCGGCTGTCTCTCCCGCTGCTGCGATCGTAGTGCAGCCGCCGCGCCACGGGAAGCGCTAGTGACGGGATGAGTCGCGTGCTACAAGCCGGCCATCAATCTAGCTGAGCAGGTGATTATGCAGGAGGTCGGAGCGTTTGAAGCCAAGAACCGGCTCGGTGCGTTGCTCGATCGAGTCGAGCAGGGGGAGGAGATCGTCATCACGCGGCGCGGCAAACCGGTTGCCAAGCTTGTTCCTGCGAGTTCCGGCTTCGACAAGGCAAAGGCTCGCCGGGCAATTGCGGGACTCCTCGAGGCGAGCCGCGGTTTGTCGTTAGGCGGGCTCAAAATCAAGGAGCTGATCGACGAGGGCCGGAATTGAGCTTTGTTTTGGACAACTCTGTGGCGCTCACTTGGTGTTTCGAGGAGGAAAGAACGCCCGCGACGGCCGGTCTTCTCGAGCAGGTCGGGGAGGCCGGCGCCGTAACGCCGATGCTGTGGCCGCTCGAAGCACTGAACGGGCTTCTCGTCGCCGAACGGCGCGGCCGCCTGGATGCCGATCGCCGCCAGCGCCTCGCCGGGTTTTTGAGCGCTCTGCCGATCAAGCTCGATGAGGAGACCGCAGACCGGGTTTGGACGGATATTTCGCGTTTGGCTGAACGCTTCCGTCTTTCGAGCTACGATGCCGCGTATCTCGAACTCGCTCAACGGCGCCAGCTCCCGCTCGCGTCGCTGGACCGGGATTTGCGAAGCGCAGCCGCGGCTCTAGGGCTTACAGTGTTAGGGACATAAGGCGATGAGACGGGAGCCGCCATCGAGCCCGACATCGACGCAACCTTTAGGAAAAACATGTTTATCGCGATGAACCGCTTCAAGGTCGTCCCCGGGGCGCAGGCGGAGTTCGAGCAGGTGTGGACGACGCGCGACAGCCATTTGGGCGAGGTTCCGGGCTTTGTCGCTTTCCACCTGTTGCGCGGGCCCGAACGCGACGATCACGTGCTCTATTCGTCGCACACCTTGTGGCGCAGCCGCGCCGATTTCGAAGCCTGGACCCGGTCCGAGGCGTTCCGCCGTGCGCACCAGGACGCGGGTTCGAACCGGCCGCTCTATCTCGGCCACCCTGAATTCGAAGGCTTCGAGGTTATCCAGACCGTGGAACCGCGAGTGCCACAAACCTGACGTTTATCACCGTAGCTCACCGTTCTCGTCATCCCGGCGCAGGCCGGGACCCATGTCAGCCATGGGCACCGGCTTCGCCGGTGTGGCAACCGTGCTGGTTATTATCTGTAGGAATTGTCCGCTCATTGCTTCAAAGCCTACGGTACGCGAAGGCCTCGATCAATAAAACGCTGACCACGGCGAGGCTGACGCTCATCATTCATTTGATGATTGCGAGATCCCTTTTGATCTTCACGAACCGGCCTTGATGGTCAGTCGGCTCTTTCATTTGGTCTCGACGCTTAGGTTGCGCCGCGTCAGGCGATCACCTTCGCGTCCCGCAACTCCGCCAGGGTGGCCCCGTCGTAGCCGAGGATTTGGGAGAGCACCTCGTCGGTGTGCTGGCCGGGGGTCGGCACCGGGCCGATGCGGCCTGGGGTCTTCGACATCTTGATGGTCGCGCCGGGCAGGTACATCTCGCCGGCGACCGGGTCCGCCATCTTGACCAGCATTTCGCGCTCCCACAGATGCGGGTCCTCGGCGACCTGCGGGATGGTCTTGACCGGCGCCACTGGGATGTCGGCCTCGACCAACGCGCTGACGATCTCGTCGACGGTATGCGCCAGGCACCAGGCTGCGACCGCTTGCCGGGGCGAGTCGCCGAGGCTCATGCGCCCGGTAAAGGCGCCGGTATTGGCGACCGCGCTGACGTCCCCGGTTGCGATTTGCAGCAGCCGGGAGCCCATCACGCGCCCCGAGGCGGAGATTACAACATGGCCGTCCTTGGCCTGGTATGGCGGGCGGCCGCCTTCGCCGCCTTCCTCGCCGGTCGCCAAATAATACGAGGTCGGGATCTCGACCATGGTCAGCGCCGAATCCATCAGGCAGACATCGACGACCTGGCCCTCGCCGGTGCGGTCGCGGTGATGGAGGGCGGCGAGCATGCCGATCGTCGCGTGCAATGAGGTGTAGCGGTCGACGATCGACGAGGCGGTGCCGAGCGGCCGGCCGATCGGGGTGCCAGTGAGGTGCATCAGCCCGCTCATCGCCTGGCCCAACGGGTCGAACGCCGGGCGGTCGCGATAGGGGCCGTATTGGCCGAAGCCCGACACCGAGCCCAGGATGATGTCCGCCTTCAACTCGCGCAGCCGCTCATAGCCGAAACCCATCTTGTCCATGACGCCGGGCCGGAAATTCTGCAATACGATGTCGGCGGTCTTGACCAACGCCGCGAAAATCTCCTTGCCGCGGGCCGTTCGCATATCGAGGCACAGGCTTTTCTTGCCGCGGTTGTAGACCGAGAAATAGACGCTCTGGCCGCGCACCAAGGGCGGCGACTGGCGGGTTTCCTCGCCGCCCAATTTCTCGATCTTGATGACCTCGGCGCCGAGGTCGGAGAGGATCATCCCGCCGCGCGGACCCGCCTGATAGCGCGCCAGCTCGAGCACCCTGGTTCCTTCGAGAGCCCCGCCCATCGCCCTGCCTCCTCATTCATCCGCGCTGCGCCAAACCGGCATCGAAAGTTGAGCTAACACCCGGTCCCGTTTACTGTCAAACGATCGACCAGCCGCAAAGGAATGCCGCAATGGCCTACGAGTTCATCCTGAACGAGTGCCGCGACAATGTCGCCGTGATCACGTTGAACCGGCCGGACAAGCTCAATGCGCTGAGCTTTGGGCTGGCGCGCGAGCTCGACGAGGCGCTGACCGAGTACGAGAAGGACGACGCGGTCAAGGCGGTGATCCTGACGGGTGCAGGCGAGCGCGCCTTTTCCGCCGGGGCCGATATCCACGAGATGGCGGGGTTGTCGAGCGAGGAATTGGCGCAGCGTCAGGCGTTCCGCAGCGAGGCGACCTGGCATGTCGCGACTTTTTCGAAGCCGCTGATCGGTGCCATCAACGGGCTCGCCTATGGCGGCGCCGCATTGCTGTCGTCGACCCTCGATCTGCGTATCGGCTGCGAGCGCACCCAGTTCCGGTTTCTGGCGGCGAGCTATGGCAGGGTCAATTCGACCTGGTCGTTGCCACTGTTGGTCGGCCTGCCGAAAGCCAAGGAATTGCTCTACACCGGCAGGGTCGTGGCCGCCGCGGAGGCTGAGCGCATCGGCCTGTTGAACCAGGTCGTGCCGGCGGCGCGGCTTGTCGAGACCGCGGTCGAGATCGCGCAGATGATCGCCAAGAACGACGCGCGCATGGTCCAGGGCATCAAGCGCCTGTTGCACGAGCAGATCGGCATGGGCTGGCGCGATTGTTACGCCACCGAAGAGGACGCGCGCGCGACCTGGCTCGCCGCCGGCCATCCGCGCGACGGCTTCAAGGAATTTCTCAGCCGCAAAGGCCCGGCCTAGACCGCCTGCGCCGGTTTGCGCCGGGCGGTTCGACCGACCCGCGCAACTTAAAAAACGGCATGCAACCAAGAAGACCGGCGGCGAGGAGCATAAAGGACGACGGCTCTGGCACCGCCGCTGCGACGGCGTCGACAAAAATCATCGGGCTGCCGCCGGGATCGAAGGCGCCCGTGAACGAGACTGTCTGGATCGTCATGCAGCTCGGGGAACCGGGTGTTTCGTCCGTGAACTGCGTCATGCATTCAACTTCGTTGAACTGCTCCTGATCGGTGCCGGCGGTCGTGATCTCCCATACGCCTGGATTGGGATAGGCTTGAGTGATCGGCAAAGTGCCGAGCGTGGTAGTCGGGAAAAAATTCGGCGCGCGCTGAGCGTTTCCGGCAACCGCCTCAGCGAACACGGAGCTCAGCGTCGAGCTCGTCGTGTTGATCTGAATTTCGACGCAAGGATTAGGATCGGTCGTGCAGCTCGCGACCGGATTGCCTGAATTGACATCGGTGAATTGCGGCGCCCCCGTCGTCCCGGCGAGCCGGCTGAAACTCACGCCGAGATCAAAGCTGACGCTGGCGCCAACCGGAACTGTCAACGGCGAGGTGGTGCCCGGCGAGGTAAAATTCAGCGTGGTGACGACGTCAGCCTTGCTCGCGGCGTTCGCAAAGACGAGCGCCGCGACAATTGGTATCGACGCGAGGCGGCGGTCAACGCGCGGGACCAGCAATCTCAATCGTATCGGCAACATCGACGTGTCCCGAGGCAATTTGGAGAGCCGTCGGCGGGCTCGGATGAGGTCTCGATCGCGATCACCGGCCTGCCCGCTGGCAACCGGCAGTATAGATATTGATCCGCGTGTTGTCGGGAAATTTCGGGACAACGTACGCGCTAGCCGGGCGCGTCCGGGAAATCGGTGATCACGACTTCATCGGTCGCGGTGTCGAGGACGGCGCAGCTCAGTTGGCGCCCGTTGCCGGCGTCGCGAGC